>QHNR01000081.1 GCA_003218475.1 Verrucomicrobiota bacterium
CGTTGTTGCTGCACTCGGCATCGGCGGCAGCTATAACCGCCTGGTCCGCCTACAACAAGCTGTCGATCAAAGTTGGGCGCAGGTGCAAAACGTCTATCAGCGGCGCGCAGATTTGATTCCGAATCTCGTGAACACAGTTTCGGGCGCGGCCAATTTCGAGAAGTCGACGCTTGTGGAAGTTACGGATGCGCGCGCCAGTGTCGGCCGAGTGCAAACGCAAATCGATCCGAACAAAGCTCCGACAGACGCTGCGCAGCTGGAGAAATTCCAGGCTGCGCAAGGGGAACTGAGTAACGCGCTCTCGCGGCTGCTGGTTGTGGTGGAGCGCTATCCGGAGTTGAAAGCCAATCAAAACTTTCTCAGTTTACAGGCGCAACTGGAAGGAACCGAAAACCGGATCTCGGTCGAACGCGGCAACTTCAACAGCGCGGTGCAAAACTACAGTGTGGCGGTGCGTAGTTTCCCAACAAATTTGATCGCTGGTATGCTTGGTTTTGCGCCGCGACCATTCTTCGCTGCTCAACCGGGCGCGGAACGGCCGCCGCCGGTGCAGTTTAACTTTGGCACGCCTGCTCCCGCGCCTGCAGCGACGGCGGCGCCCTAGAGGTGAGCGTACGCGCCCTCGTGTTCCGGGGAGCGCTGGCATCCTGCCCGCTGCCGCCGGCATGTTGCCGGCGGCCTTCTGTGCGAGGCAAAGCAATTCGCACAGTGTCCGTCTCGCCTTCGAAGCTGTCCGGCAGAATGCCGGACAGAGCGGGCAACATGCCCGCGCTCCCCATTCGTCGAAGAAGCGTTCGCGCAATTTTTGCCCTGATCGTAGTACTGTTCGCGTTCAGCTCGTATGCCGCGGAAGTGATTCCGCCGAAACCAGATCGTTACTTCAACGATTATGCTGGAGTCGTTTCAAAGGAAGCGGCTGATCGCTTTAACGAGCAGCTCGCACAATTCGAACGGGAAACTTCCGATCAAGTCGTGGTCGCGGTTTTTCCCAAGATGCAGAGCGACTCGGACATTGCGGACTACACGCAGCGCGTTGCGCAGGCGTGGGGCGTCGGTCAAAAGGAGCGCCGCAATGGCCTAGTGCTCTTTGTGTTCACCCAGGATCGCAAGATGTTCATCCAGGTTGGTTATGGATTGGAAGGCGCGTTGCCGGACATAACGGCGTTCGATATCACCGAGTACCACATCAAACCGCTTTTCCGGAACCGGAATTATGAGGCCGGCCTCGCCACTGGGATCGATCTAATCTTCAAGGCGATCCGCGGCGAGTACAAGGGATCGGGAAAAACTGTTGCCGAACAACGCCATGGCAGCGGCGTTTCCGGCCTTTTGCCCTTCCTGATTTTTCTTTTGGTGCTCATCATTATTTCCAGAGTGATGCGCCGACTTGGCGGTTACGGCTATTCATCCGGCCGCGGCGGTCCGGTATTTTTACCGACGGGCGGCGGAGGAGGCTGGTCGTCGGGAGGCGGTGGCGGCTTTAGTGGATTCAGCGGCGGCGGAGGCAGTTTTGGCGGAGGAGGAGCCGGATCGAGCTGGTAGCAAATGCGAAGCAGAGAATTCCTCAGCAAGCTTGAGCATGACCGGATCGTGCACGCGATTCGCGAAGGTGAATCGAAAACTTCCGGCGAGATTCGTGTTTATGTTCAGCGCGGCAAATTGAAAGCCGATCCCCTGATTGTTGCGCAGAAAAAATTTCAGCAGCTCCAAATGCATAAGACCGCGGAGCGCAATGCGGTTTTAATTTTCGTGGCGCCACGCGAGCACAAGTTCGCCGTTGTTGGCGATAAAGCCATTCACGAGAAATGCGGCGACGAGTTTTGGCAGCGCATTGTCGAAAGAATGCGGACCCATTTCCAAAACGAGAAATTCAGCCACGCGCTGATCGAGGCGATTAACGAAATCTGTAAACTACTGGCCACGCATTTTCCGAAAACATCCACAAACGCGAATGAATTACCGGACGAGATCGCCGGAGCCTGATTGGCAGGATGGGCCGTCCGGCTCTCGGCTAACGGCGCGCCCTCGGCACAGCGAGCAGGCTTTGGTCGCGCCCTACCACGAAATGCTTGCAAAATCGCGGATTCGGTCTTTATTCCAAGCTCCGCAGCGAGTTTTTGAAATTACGCCGTTGGTCCCTGGGTCTCCGTCGCTGGATGTGAGGCCGCACTCGCCAGGGGGAACCCGGTGACAAGGAATTTAGCGATTTAGCGATTTAATGATCGGGAGATTTGTCTCTGGCAAAATCACTAAATCACTTACTCGTTAAATCGCTAACTGACAAACATGCCAATCCGTTACGGTCGTTTTGAAATGCCGAAGACCCTCACCAAAGACGAGGCCACGGCTACAGATACATACGCCAAGTTTACCGCCGAGCCGTTCGAAGCCGGTTATGGACACACCGTTGGGAACTCCCTTCGGCGTGTTCTCCTTTCCTCTCTGGAAGGCGCAGCTATCACCGCAGCGAAAATCGCAGGCGCGCAGCATGAGTTTGCCACGCTTCCGGGCGTGGTCGAGGACGTGACCGATATCGTCCTTAACCTCAAGAAGGTGAAATTTAAGGTGGACGGGCAGGACCACGAGCCGAAGAAACTCTCGCTTATCGTGAACAAGGAAGGCGAAGTAACCGCCGGCGACATCCAGACCATCCAAGGCTTTGAAGTGCTGAACCCGAAGCAGCTAATCTGCACTCTCGACCGCAAACATAAATTTGATGCCGAGCTCGATGTGCGCGTCGGCCGCGGCTTCGCCACCGCCGAGGAAAACAAGCGTCCGGATCAGCCGATTGGTCTGATCCCCATCGATTCCATTTTCTCGCCGGTCACGCGGGTGAAGTACGCAGTCGAAAACACCCGCGTCGGTCAGCGCACCGATTACGACAAGCTCATTCTGGAAGTCTGGACGGACGGCCGTTTGACACCGGACGACGCTTTGCTCCAGGCATCGGCGATTCTGCGGCACCACCTCGACATATTTGTGCACTACAACGAAGAAGTAATCGAATTCGACCAGACGCCCGCCGGTGTAAGCGAAGAAAATATCAAGCTCAAGAAGCTGCTCAATATGAGTGTGAACGAGATCGAGCTCAGCGTCCGCGCTGCGAATTGCCTGAACAACGCCAACATCACGTCGGTGGGCCAGCTTGCCCAAAAAACCGAGGCTGAAATGCTCAAGTACCGCAACTTCGGGAAAAAATCGTTAAACGAAATCAAAGACAAACTGCAACAGCTTGGTTTAGGCCTGGGCATGAAATTCGATCCAGGCTTGGTGGATGTCCAAGTGAGCGGCGACGGCGCTGCCCCGAGCGCATCTGCGGACGAACAATAAACGTCGGATCGAGAACCACGTTCACGGCGTTATGAGACACCAAAAGAAGACGATCAAGCTTGGGCGCACGGCTGAACACCGAAAAGCGCTGCTGGCGAATCAGGTTTGCTCCTTGATCGAACATCAACGTATCAAGACCACGCTGGCCAAGGCCAAGGCAGTTCGACCGCTGGCGGAACGAATGGTTACGCTCGGAAAAAACGGATCGATTCACGCACGCCGTACCGCTCTCGCGGCGTTGCGGCAAAAGAATGCAGTCAAGAAATTGTTTGACGACATCGCGCCAAGATCAGCCGAGCGCAATGGGGGGTACACGCGCATCGTAAAGCTTGGCCAGCGCAAAAGCGACTCGGCCTCGATGGCGTTCATCGAGTGGGTCGATATGGCCGAGGTGGTCGAGGAAAAGCCGAAAGAAGAAAAGAAGGCGAAAAAGAAGGAAACCGAACCAAAGCCAAAGGAAAAAGAAACCAACG
>QHNR01000082.1 GCA_003218475.1 Verrucomicrobiota bacterium
GGACAAGATCCTGCGCTTCGGGAGAAGCGTGACCCCGAAGTCGCAAAAAGGTATAAAGGGGTGGCCAATACGCTTCACAGAAATCGGAAAGCGCTTCTCTTGCTGTTTCCGTTGGATCGGACTGTCGAGCGCGCAAGACCAGGGTCCAGTGCGTCGATTGAAACGCCGCTCCGCCCTCCTGCAATGTTCCGGGTATCGGTTTCATAACTTCGTCATTAGCTTATCGAATGCCAATGCAGTTCTGAATGACCGATCTACGAGGGAAGAAAATTGAGCGAGCGTGGTTTCTGTCAGTGCGAATGCGTTAAGATTTCGCGAATTCTTCGCGAATTCGCGACGACACGGACTGAGCGGACCGTCGCGCGCTAAACTCCCTTGAACTGGAATTTGTTAATTTTTAGAGAGCGAATTTTGGATTCGAGAGTTGACGGTGGCATGCCAAGTTTGGCCGCGGCACCGTGTGCGCCAGAGACTTTTCCGTTACTTTGCGCAAGCGCCGCTTCGATGCGCTGCCGCTCATTTTCCTTCTCAACTCTTGTCGATCGAAAATTCGGTCGTCTCCCCGATGATGAGCGAGCGTTCGATGACGTTTTGCAGTTCCCGGACGTTGCCGGGCCATGAATAGTTTTGCAGCGCTTCGAGAGCTTTCTTTTGAATATGCTTGATCTTTTTCCCCGCTCTCTTCGCGTAACGATCGACAAAATAATTTACGAGCAGTGGAACGTCCTCTTTCCGATCGCGCAAAGGCGGCAGTTTGATCGGAAAAACGTTGAGCCGGTAGTAAAGATCATTGCGAAAGGCGCCGTCCGCGATAGCCGCCTGCAGATCACGATTCGTCGCTGAGATAACGCGGACATCAGCGCGCAGAACTTCCGTGCCACCAACACGTTCAAACTCGCGTTCCTGCAAAACGCGCAGCAATGCGATTTGCGTCTCCATAGGCAGATCTCCTACTTCGTCGAGAAAAATCGTGCCACCTTCGGCCAATTCGAATCGACCGAGCCGCCTCTGAACTGCTCCAGTGAAGGCTCCTTTTTCGTGGCCAAACAACTCCGACATGATCAGCGAAGAAGGAACTGCAGCGCAATTCACACTGATGAACGGACGCTCCGAACGCTTTGACCGTTTGTGAATGGCGCGGGCGATCAGCAAGCCGCTCTCCCTCCCGCAGATAAAATTCGCTTCGTTCTAATTTGTTCGTCTTTTCTGCAATCTTTTGCTCAGCACATTTTCGGTCTTCGATATCGACGCTCGATCCGAACCATTTCACGATGTTCATGTCCGTGGCTGTGCCGTACCATCGCGTTATGTGTCCGCGTTCATCTTTGAGTGGAGTTTGGCGGAACAGAAACCACCGAAACTCGCCGTCGTGCCTCCGCAATCGAGCTTCGAATTCTTGGGGCTTCCCCTCAAGAAATCGCTTCTTTCTTTCATAAAGGAAGTGTTCTCGATCTTCCGGGTGAGCGAGTGAATTGGGCACCCTACCTGGCTCGCGCCATTGCTCCAGAGTGATGCCGAAATATTCGAGCGCTGTGTGATTGACGTAGAGTCGGCTTCCATCAGGCGCAAGTACACCGATGTGCTGCGGCGTCAGATCCAGAATCTGCCGAAGCTCTGTTTCTTGTTCGCGGATTCTTTGTTCCGCAATTTTGCGCTCCTGGATTTCTATACTCGAGCCGTACCACTTGACGATCTCTCCGAGTTCGTTGCGCAGTGGTTCTTCACGATGAAGGAACCAGCGATATTCCCCGTCAGCCCGCCGCACGCGCGACTCGCCAATGAAAGGCTCTCCGGCTTCAAGCGCCGCGCGCCATTTGGGCACAATTGTTTCTACATCTTCAGGATGGATCATGCAGGTCCAACCCCACCCCAGCAAATCTGTTAAAGGGAGGCCGACATATTCCAGCCAGCCGCGGTTGTAGAAGTCGACATCACCATTCGGCAAAGCGGTGTGAACAAACGCTGGAGTTGTATCTACCAGGTCGCGATACTTACGCTCACTGGCGCGCAGCTCCTCCTCCGCCCATTTACGCTCGGTAATATCAAGCGTATTGCCGATTAAACGTGAGATTTTGCCATCCTGAAACACCGGCTCCCCGGTGCTGTGCATTGTTCTTTGGCCATGTTTAGGATGATCGATGCGATACTGGATATCGCCGTTCACACCCTCGGAAAACATTTTGCGGATCAATTCATATACGGCATCACGATCATGAGGAAGCACGACGCTGAGCCATTCCTTCAGCGAAGGAACGCCATTTCTGGGATCGAAACCAAAAATCATGAACGTTTCGGGAGACCAATAATCAAACATCCCGTCCGGCTTGAGCGACCAGCTTCCCATATGAGCCAGCCGTTCTCCCTCCCGCAGATAAAATTCGCTTCGTTCTAATTGGCTCGCCTTCTCTGCAATCTTTTGCTCAGCACATTTTCGGTCTTCGATATCGAGGCTCGATCCAAACCATTTCACGATGTTCCCGTGTTCATCACGAAGCGGCAGCTTCCGATGTAGAAACGCACGATATGATCCGTCGGCACGCCGAACACGCGCTTCTACTTCCAACGGTTCACCGCTAGCCAAAGCCGCGTGCCATTTTTGAACTAGCGCAGCTACATCTTCTGGATGAACCGATTCGGTCCAGCGCCAACCACACACATCCTCTAAGGACTTGCCCAAGAAATCCAACCAGCCGCGGTTGAAGTAATCCAAATAGCCGTCGGGCCGGGCGGTATGAATAAAAGCAGGCGTCGTATCGACCGCGCGTCGAAGCGCATCTTCAGTCGCCGCGGATTGATCGTTTTGAAGGGACTCACTCCCATTCATACGGGCTTGCTAATTGTTGCTTAAGCCTCTCAAAACTTACACCAATGGGTGGGTGGCTTCCATTTCATTCGCGCGGGGCATGCCAGGTGGAAGGAAATCGCTGGCAAGTGCGATCGCGATGGCCGCGAACAAAAAGGCTGCGCGGGGAAAATTGTGGCTAAGTGTTGCCAGTTTCCTCAGCATCCATACGTGCTGCGACCTCGCGCACCTTCTGGAAAAATGGCTCTGCTTCAAACTCATACTTGTCTGACAGCTTCTCCGTAGCCGCGACTTCAAAGACGGCGCAATTTATTTCACGTTCATCACCGGCGCCCTTGATGTACGCCTTCATGCCGTCGTGGTGGAAAAGCCTTTGCAGTCCCCAAAATCTCCACAAGAAAGCAGTAGCTTTGTCCTGCTGACCTCTAAAGTGGCGCATAACCGCGAGGCCAAACCGGTTGTCGGGATGGTTGGACAGCGCCAAGGTTCCCCCGTCATTGGTCCTGATCAGTGGCTTACCGATGGAAGGCACCTCCTCAAGGAACTCATATTCTGCGACCATTCCTGGGTACTCATACGCGCCCCGAAACTCATCTGGATCGAGGGGAGCTATTCCTGAAGGAGGCGGGAGGATTATACCTGACGATGATCCGGCGAATTCAGTCGCTGACAAGCTGAAACGTAAATGCGTGCAGGAATCGTCGATAACATACTGGCGGTCGTTTGCCGTCTAGCAATCAAAAGTGATTCTAGCGCGGTTTGGGGAAGCGGGGACGGCATTCTGCCGGTCGATGTCATGAATCCGTCATGAAAATCTGTCAATGGGCCTACTTTGCTATGGTGCACCGTGCAGGAATCGAACCTGCAACCCAGTGATTAAGAGTCACTTGCTCTGCCAATTGAGCTAACGGTGCGAGGAAATTTTGAATTTCCAGTTATCGAATGCCGATTTTAGCAGAATTTCGGCCAACACGAAAATCGATCAAGTCTGAGTCTGGCGCGAGTCAGGTCCCTACCTGCGTGCGAGGTCCCGGTCACACCGCGCTTTGTAAGGGGCTACCTGGGTTCTTCGACTAAGGAGCAAGGAGTGGTTTTATGAAGACACACAGTTCACGTTTTAATCGTTCATGTGGAATTGCCAATCTTCAGAACGCAGGGCGAAATTGATTCGACGAAACGATAAGGCTGGGCCAAGCCGATTTGACTCCTGCCGCCCCGCGATATCTCCTCCGCTTAAATCAGCACATCCCGCACACTATGATCCAATCCTCACGTCTTCCTTCGCTTCTTCTTTCCGCGCTGTTCGCACTTCCCTTCGTCGCGGGACCGTACCTGCCCGGCAGCCTTCGGGCAGCGGACGAGAAAAAAATAGAGTTCCCCGCCGCCAGCCAGCACTCGGTGGTAAAACAGCGTGTCGGGCTGACCGATGTCGAGGTGGATTATTCGCGCCCGAACAAGAACGACCGCGAGATCTTCGGCGGCCTTGTGCCGTACGGAAAGCTCTGGCGCACGGGCGCTAACGCGGTCACCAAAATCAAGTTTAGCCATCCGGTAACACTCGGCGGCAAGGAGATCCCGGCCGGTGAATACGCACTCTTCACGATTCCGACAGCGAACGAGTGGACGATCATCCTTTCGAAGGACGCGAAGATGCAGAGCGCGGCCGATTATAAGCAGGAGAACGACGCCGCGCGCATCACGGCGAAGCTGGAAGCCATTCCGGCCACAATCGAGACGTTCACTATCGAGCTAGCTGATGTGAAAGGCGCTTCCGCAACGCTTAATTTCCTTTGGGATAAAACGCGCGTGCCGGTGAAGTTGACCACGGACGATGTCGAGCAGGTAAGCAAGCAACTCGATGCAGCCGCTAGCGCAACGACTCCGCTCGACTCGCGCACCGCCTATCAGGCCGCGGCCTTTTATTACGACAACAACAAGGACATGAACCAGGCGGCAAGGTGGATCGATCAAGCGCTGGAGAAGAACCCAGACGCCTACTTCATGCACTACAAGAAGGCGCAGATTCAGGCGAAGCGTGGCAACAAGAAAGAAGCCACCGTCTCGGCGCAAAAGGCGATCGATATCCTGAAGAAAGACAAAGCGCCGGACGAGTCTGCGATCAAGAACGCGCAGCAGATCATCGACAGCTCCAAGTGAGGATCAATTCCGACGTTGCCGGTCCACTTGGCATTGTCCATCTAATTTTTGATCATTCACAGAATGGTGCATTTCGATCACCTTGCCCGCTGAATCGTAAACGCGAACCACAGCAATCAGTTGCTGTGAAATACCGTCATAAGAATTGTGGATCGAAAACCGTGGGATCTTCAATAAGCCGAGTTTCTCCGCGCAGAACAGGCGCAGTATGCTTAGTGCACACGAAAGGAATCGCCTTTGCATTTTGGACAACGGTCTGCGACCGAAGCCGTGACGGGACGCGTGAAATGCTTCACGTATCCGCAGGCACTGCATTTCCCGCCAAGTGATCGCAATTCGGGTTCGCTCGAGAGAAGTGCTAACGCACGTTGCGCCTCACCTTTGATTTTCTCAAGAATGTCTCTAAGACTGTCTTCCGTTTGGGCCATAGATTTAGCTCCAACTGGCGCGGCCGCGGGTGGCGTCTGCGTCTTCGATTGTTTAAAAATTGGCGCAATCCCGTTCTCATGTTCGCATGAACATATATGGCCAAAGGCAATCCGTCCAGTAGAAAAGACACTCCGAATCGGTCACCTATTCGGATGCGCGCACGGAATTTGCCTGTGCCACCACTGACTTTGAATCAGATGCCGTGGCGGCGTTTTCGGCAACGTCTTCCTTTTGTAAGGTTCCGAACGGTTGCCTCGACATATGATTGTGGGAATCAAAACGGAGCAGGCCAATTTACATCCATCGCTGGTTTGATAGCCGAAGGCAGGGATAGCGTAATGTCAGAAGAACGATACAATCCGTCGCCAATCGGTAATCCATCGGTCCTTGCGCGGCGCAACTGGCTGCAAACCAAGCTGGTGATTTTCATTGGCAAACACACGCCGAAATGCCGCGAAATGGTGCGGATTTTGTCGCAATCAATGGACGAGCCGATGCCCCTAATGATGCGGATCAAGAAACGAATTCACTTCCTGATCTGCTGCTGGTGCCAGCGTTACGAAGAGCAGCTTCGTTACATTCACGAGACGGCACGCCAATTCCCGGAACATGCCGACGAGGCATCCAATGTTCCCTTTCCGCCAGACGCGAAGGAACGGATTAAGCAAAAGCTCGCTGAGAACGTCATCTGATTGCGGCTGTTCTAGCCGGCACCCTTGATGCCGGCCCTCAATTATTTTCTCGTCGGCGCGCGGCGGCTCCGCTTAGGGAACACAAATTTTCCACCCTCCGGAAGATTTTTGGCGCGAGTGTAGACATCGGAGGCAGTGATGTCGCCCGTCGGGGGACTTTCGATTGCGTTCTCTGCACCTGGCGAAAGTTTGGCCTGAAGCTGCTCGGCAATCGCCTTCGCGATCTCACTTTGAATCGCGAACACATCCGCAAGATCGCGGTCATAAATCTGCGCCCATAATTGTCTGTCAGTGCGCGCATCAATCAACTGCGCGTTGACACGCACGCGATTGCCCGAGCGCTGAACGCTTCCTTCCACGACATTCGCGACCCCGAGTTGCTGGCTAATCTCGCGCAAATTCCTTGCGACCCCGCTCTTGTATTGCATTACCGAGACGCGGCTGATTGTTTTGAGGTCCGCGACCTTGGCCAGGAGACTGAGGATTTCATCCTGCACGCCATCTGCGAAGTAAGCGTTTTCTTTCTCGGCGCTCAGGTTTTCAAACGGTAGAACCGCGATGCTCTTTTCGGGAAAAGCAGATGCAGCAGTAGTCGCTGTTGCGGGTGCCTTGGGTGAGACGGATGTAGTCGTTGGCGATGCTCGATGAAAAAAGGTCAAAAAACTGAGGCCCAGCGCGGCTGCCGACCCGAGCATCGCGATTGACAGCAGAGATTTTGGCCAACGAGGCGTAATGATTGGGCGAACCGGAAGGGCAGCCTGCTTCCACCTCCTCCCTCGCTTGAGTTTCTGGGGCAGATGCGGATTTCCGAGGCCGTCTTTGTAGAGATTAACCAGGTGCTGCCTCAGCCCGTACTTCACTTCACATTCGCCTAGATCATGCAGGTGAGGCCGCCAGTGTCCGTACTCTGCTAAGTCATCGGCCAAATGTTTCGACAAAAGGATGTGACCGGCATCGCCACAATCCATCACCCGCTGCGCGATGTTAATTCCAGCACCAGCGATATTTGTCCTGTCATTGACATCGGTAACTTGATTGACGGGCCCGCTGTGGACACCCATCCGTACCTGGATATGCGGATGGTCTTTTAAGGTCCTGCTAATTTCGAGCGCACATCGCACCGGCTCTTCCGGGCTATGGAGAAATAGGAGTGCCATCCCATCTCCGGTCGGCACTCGGATGAGTTTGCCCGTTGTTTCTGCTGCCCGAAAACATTCAGTGCTTCTCACGATTTGATTGAGTTCCTCCAGAAACTCAATCTGCTCGTTGACGAGCAATTTTGAATAACCCACTACGTCGATTAACAAGAGGTGCGCGATCTCGAGCGGGAGATCGGGCCTAGTTTCGGCAGACGTATCTTGGGCGTTCATAACCCGCCCGTCGTCCTCAAAGTGCTCAATCCAGCTTAGCACCGCTTTGGAGTTGCTTCTGGAAGAGCAAATTGTGACCATGGTGTAAAGGGTTTTGCAGATACGTCGCCCGTCGCAGAAAATCGTTACAGAACGTGCTGTAGCCAGGGGAGCGACGATCCGGCCCATGTTGCGTGTCCAAATGCCGGGGTTACCACCCCCGCCACAATGAATTTCCGAGCGCGCGGTTGTAACGTTTATGAAGGGATCTCCGACGTATCAATTTGGAAACACAAGCCGGCGGATGAGCTGCGCATCATGACCAAGAGCACAATTCAATCGGCCGCGGAGCGATGGGTGGACGATCATGGGGAATGCCTTTATCGCTTCGCGTTAATACGAGTACGCAAACCCGAAGTCGCAGAAGACCTGGTGCAGGAGACATTTCTCGCGGCCGTGCGCGGTTACGAAAAATTTAGCGGGCGTTCCTCGGAGCGAACCTGGCTTTGTGGAATCTTGAAACACAAGATCGTGGATTATTTTCGAAAACTGAGGCGCGAACCTTCGTTTACCGATTTGGAATTCTTTTCCGACGAGTGCTTGGGAAAGTTTGTTTCGATCGGCTTTTGGAACCATGAGAAAGGTCCAAAAGAATGGAAGCCGGAGCCGGACGAGGTCATGCATCGCGCCGAATTCTGGCAAACGATGCGCGATTGCCTTTCGAAACTTCCGCAAAAAGTGCGCGACGTTTTCACGATGCGAGAAATGGACGACGTCCCGAGCAAAGAGATTTGCGCGATTCTTTCGATCTCGGACAGCAATCTCCGGGTGATGTTGCACAGGGTGCGGATGGCGCTGCGCGAATGTCTTGAGATGAACTGGTTCGAAACAATCGGGAAAAGCTAATGCCAGACGAACCATACAATCCATCGCCAATCGGTAACCCATCGGTCCTGGCGCGACGCAACTGGTTACAAACCAAGCTCGTCATTTTCATCGGCAAACACACGCCGAAATGTCGGGAGATGGTCCGGATTTTGTCGCAATCAATGGACGAACCGATGCCGTTAATGATGCGAATTAAGAAACGAATTCATTTCCTGATCTGCTGCTGGTGCCAGCGTTACGAAGAGCAGCTTCGTTACATTCACGAGACGGCCCGCCAGTTCCCGGAGCACGCCGATGAGGCATCGAGTGCAATCTTTCACTCTGACACGAAGGAGCGGATTAAACGAAAGCTCGTTGAGCAGGCAGGTTGATCACGACCGCTGTAGTTGGCGTCGCTGGCATTGCGACTCGCTCTTATTTTCGCGCGCACTGCCCACCGGGATAACCAATCCAGCCCGCCAACGTGTAAGGATTTGGAAGCGGTCGCGACGAATCGGGTGAATCGCGGCAGTGGGAAACCCACTCTGCAAAAGAAACCAAACCAAACCTAATGATATACAAAACCATACTCGCTTCTTTAACCGCGCTGGTCATTGCTGCGACGAACAGCTTTGCCCAGGACAGCCACAAGAGTGGCCCGTTCCAAGGCGCAAAAGCAAACAAGGGCTTCGTCACGCACACGACGCAAAACGGTAAGAGCACGCTCACGCTCTCCGATGACTTCGTCCCCCCGCAGACGCCCGATCCGCATTGGCAGGTCGTGGACTCGAATGGCAAGACTTACCTTTTGGACCGCCTCATGACGAAAAGTCAGAAGGTCAAGAAATCAATCGTCGTCCCCGATTACGTCCCAGACATCGCCAAGGTGCAGATGTGGTGCGCGTTTGCTGAGGTCAACCTCGGTGAAGCCGCCTTCGAACAACCGGTTAAATGATGTCGACTGCTGGCTGGCCCGGCCTAACAAGTGGCCGGCCAGCCTGGCAGAAGCTTCCAATCACAGGACTAAATCTTATGAAAATTCTTAGCGGAGCAGTAGTCGCAACGATGGTGGCGTTTGCCGTCACTAGCCACGCTCAGATCGTGGAGAAAAAGTCTCTAAACCTCGACGGCGCCAAGAAAGCAATCGCTGCAGCGGTTGATTATGCGAAGAAAAACAGCGCGCCCGGCGGGGTAATTGCTGTTGTTGACGAAGGCGGAAACCTAATGGCCCTCGAGCGCCTCGACGGAACATTCGCGATGGGCGCCACAATTTCTGTGGGCAAAGCGCGCACGGCTGTCCTTTTCAAGAAACCGACACGCTTTTTTGAAGAGCTAATTAATAAAGGCCGCACAGCGATGACAGCAGTCGATGGATTCACGCCGTTAATCGGCGGAATTCCAATCGTCGTCGACGGGCAAGTTGTCGGTGGAATTGGCGTAAGCGGCGCGGCGAGCGCAGTCCAGGATGAAGAGCTCGCGCTCGCAGGAGCGAACGCGCTCATGGGCCGACAGGCGAAGATCGAAGCAGCACCGATGTCAAAGGAAAGGCCAAAATCAGCGATCGCGGCTACAACTGCGCAAGCTGCGACGTTCATTGATCCCAAGAATGTCTCAGCTGCCTTTGCCAAAGGCGTGCCGCTTCTGGAAACCACTGGTTACAAGGTGCACGCCAGCCGACGCGTCGAGCCCGGCCAGGCCGAGATTCATACGCTCGACACCGATGTCATTTATGTGGTGGATGGATCAGCCACTCTGGTCACCGGAGGAAAAGCGATCGATGCCAAGGAAATCGCGCCTAACGAAATTCGCGGCACCAAAATCGAAGGCGGCCAGGAACATCAGATCACCAAAGGCGAAGTGATCATCATTCCCAACGGCGTTCCGCACCAATTCACGGCTGTCAGCGGTGAATTGCATTATTTCGTCTGTAAACCGACCGCGGTTGCCGCCAGAGGTCAGCTTTCACAGCGTTAATTGAACAACCAAAGAACAACTATTCCGATCATGAAAACATTCCTCTTATATCTCGCGGGGCTCCTTGCGTTTGCCGTTTTGGCGCCGGCCGCCGAGGTCATCAACGTCGACAAGAACGGTCTCGCGCTGCAAGGGTACGATCCGGTTGCGTACTTTACCGACGGAAAACCAGTCAAAGGTTCGCCCCAATTCACGGCAAGCTACAAAGGCGCGACCTATCAATTCGCGTCCGCCGAGCATAAGCAGCAGTTCGAGAGCTCGTCGGCAAAATATGAGCCGCAATTTGGGGGATTCTGTGGTTACGCGGCGTCGATCAACAAGCTTGCGCCGATCGAGGTCCAGTACTTCCAAGTGCTGCATGATCGCTTGATCCTGCAACACAACGAGAAGGCTTGGAAACTTTGGCACCAGGATGTTGAAGGAAATCTGAAAAAGGCCGATGCCAATTGGCCGACGTTGTCACAGCAAAAACCGCCGGCGTCCTGAGGATCAACGACGATGACTCCGCTCTCCATCGATGCTTCGCTGGTCCGCGCTTGGGCAACGCAGTTTAATCGGCAACATCGAGACGCGCCTACAGACGCTTCACTTCGGCGCTTGCGTTTCGCGGTGGTTTTCATCGTTGGCGTGTTACTTTTTCTGACCGGGCGCGCGTTCGCGGAGACAGATGCGGACGCGCCCACCAGCAAACCGGACGCGGTGATCGATCTCGCGACAAAGGAAGGGGTCGATTTGGTCAAGGGCCAGTGGCGTTATAGCGACACGAAAATCATCCAGGTCGATTTCAAAGCTGCTGGCCCCGACAAGCAACCGACCGGCAAACCGATCAAGACTTATGACTTTACCCCACACGCGGGCGGCGCGGATTTCGACGACTCGAAATGGGAAAAGATCGATCCGACCACACTTGATGCGCGACGCTCGACCGGCCGGCTTTGTTTTAACTGGTATCGAATTAACATCATGATCCCGCCGCGCGTGAACGATGTCGATCTTGCGGGAGCAACCGCAGTCTTTCAGACATCGCTTGATGATTACGCGGAGATTTGGGTAGATGGCGAGATCGCCCGCGCCCTTGGACAAGGCGGCGGTTCGGTTATTAAAGGTTGGAACGCGCCGAACCGGCTGATTATCAATCGCAGCGTCCAGCCCGGCCAGAAAATCCAGCTCGCGATTTTTGGTATCAATGGGCCTCTCTCAAACCCGCCTACCAACTACATCTGGATGCGCGAGGCGAAGCTTGAGTTTTATAAGGGCGGCATCGTGCCGGTCGCGATTACGCCTAGCGAAGTAAACGTCGAAGTCATTCGCAAAGATCCGGCGATCGACGCGATCGTTCCGCCGAACCCGAAGATTTTCAAACTCGCCGAAGGTTTCAAATTCACCGAGGGCCCGGTATGGGATCGCAAAGGCGGTTATCTGCTCTTCAGCGACCCCAACATCAACACGATCTACAAATATTCGCCGGACGGAAACGGCACCCTCACCGTGTTTCGCGAGAAGAGTGGCTACGAAGGCGCGGATATCGCCGAGTACGGCCAACCCGGCTCGAATGGGTTGACCTTTGATCGGGAAGGTCGGCTAACCATGAACCAACACGGAAATCGCCGCGTTGTCCGGCTTGAGAGTGACGGTCAGCTCAACGTCTTGGCGGACAAATTTGAAGGCAAGCGACTCAACAGTCCCAACGATCTTGTTTATCGCAGTGATGGAACGCTTTATTTTACCGATCCGCCATTTGGTTTGCCCAAGTTTTTCAAAGATCCACGCAAAGAATTGCCTTTCAGCGGCGTCTTCGCAGCGAAAGACGGGAACGTCACGCTGGTGAGTAAAGATCTGACTGGCCCTAACGGCCTCGCATTCTCTCCCGACGAGAAATTTTTCTATGTCGATAATTGGGACGATCACAAAAAAATCGTGATGCGCTACGAGGTGAATGCGGACAGCACTTTGAAGAACGGCAAAGTGTTCTTCGACATGACGAGCGCCGGAACAGAAGACGCGCTCGATGGGATGAAGGTGGACACAGCGGGCAATCTTTACGTCTCAGGCCCTGGTGGTCTCTGGATTATCTCACCGGAAGGCAAGCATCTCGGCACGATTATTCCGCCAAAGCATCCGCACAATTTCGCCTGGGGTGACGCCGATGGAAAAACTCTATACATCTGTGCGCGCAGCGGCCTGTATCGGATGAAGCTGAATATCGAAGGAATCCGGCCGTGAGGATTTCCGGTTAACTCTCCATGATCCGCGCGCTCCGCGACCATTGGCCAGAATATCTCTGCGAGGCAGCCGAGCTAGGCCTGTTCATGATTTCCGCGGGGCTATTCACGATCCTGCTCTGGCATCCCAGTTCGCCAATTCCGGGGATTATTCCGAGCGAAATCATGCGTCGAATGCTGACTGGCATTGCGATGGGCAGCACGGCCATCGCTCTGGTTTTCTCGCCGCTCGGTAAACGATCCGGCGCACACTTCAATCCGGCCGTGACGCTGACGTTTTGGCGGCTCGGTAAGGTGAAGAATTGGGACGCGATCTTTTATATCATCGCACAATTCGTTGGCGGGATTGTCGGCGTCTTCGCGGTCGCGCTGTTTGTTCGCGCAGCGCTATCGCATCCAACGGTGCATTACGCGGCTACCCTTCCCGGGCCGCAAGGGATGATTGTAGCGTTCGTCGCTGAATTCGCCATCGCATTTGTATTGATGTCTGTGGTGCTTCGCGTGAGTAACACGCCGCATATCGCGCGTTACACAGGATTATTTGCCGGTGCGCTGGTCGCAACCTATATCACGCTGGAAGCGCCGTTTTCAGGGATGAGCATGAACCCGGCGCGGACATTTGGCTCCGCATTCGTCGGCCACCTTTGGACGGGGCTCTGGATTTACTTCACTGCGCCTGTCCTAGCCATGCAATTGGCTGCTACGCTTTATCTTCGGGGCAAGGGCGTTGTCTATTGCGCGAAATATCATCATTACAATCGGCACCGCTGCATTTTCAATTGCCGCTTCCCCGAATTGCTCAAGCGCGAGCAAGCGCAGAAGCAAGAGCGACAACCGGTGATGATCTGAATGAAATTTCGCTCACACGCGAACACACTTGTAATCGCGCTGCTGACGCTCTGCAGCGTTTCGATTTTCGCTCAGTCTCCGAAGGTCGCCGTAGAATCAATCGGCATGACTGTGAGCGATATGGATCGCTCGGTCGAATTCTATTCTGCGCTCACGTTTCAGAAAGTCTCGGACGTCGAAGTCTTGGGAGAAGAATTCGAACATCTTCAGGGAGTCTTCGGCGCGCGGATGCGGATTGTGCGGATGCAGCTGGGCAATGAATATGTCGATCTCACGCAGTATCTAGCCCCGCCTGGCCGACCGATTCCGGCGGACTCGCGCAGCAACGATCTTTGGTTTCAGCACATCGCTATAGTTGTGCGGGACATGGATCAGGCGTTCGACAAATTGCGCGCTCTGAAAGTGCAGTTCGTCTCGACAGGTCCGCAAACTCTGCCGGCGGCGGTCAAGGCCGCCGCGGGAATCAAAGCGTTCTACTTTCGCGATCCCGATCAGCACAATCTAGAGATCATTTATTTTCCGCCGGGCAAAGGCGATCCGCGTTGGCAGGAAAAGACCGACAAACTATTCCTCGGCATCGATCACACCGCGATCGGAATTTCAAATACAGACGCCAGCTTGAAGTTTTATCGCGACCTGCTCGGACTGCGCAAAGCGGGTGAGAGCGAAAACTTCGGGACCGAGCAGGAACACTTGAACCAGGTTTTTGGGGCACATCTCCGCATCACCGGAATGCGGGCTGCGTCCGGACCAGGCATTGAGTTTCTCGAATATCTCACCCCGGGCGATGGGCGACCGCGGCCATCGGACGTTCACGCCAACGACATCGTTCACTGGCAAACGATGATTGCCACGGATGATGTCGATGCTTTAGCGAAGAAATTGCAGGACGCGCATGTTCGTTTCGTTTCATCGAATGTGATTGTCATGCCGAAGGATAAAGCCGGTTTTTCCAAAGGCACCCTTGTCAGCGATCCTGACGGGCACAGCGTGCTACTGATCCAGAAATAATCTGCAACGAGCTTGGTGTAGTGGCGGCTGTCCCGCAGCCGCAATTTTGTGGTAGCGTCTGCGCGTGAGGACACTCGCCTCTACACACCTTAGGCAGCCGGAATATTCTCGCGCGCGTGGCGAAGTGCTCGCGACATCCAGACAAGCTCGTTTAGAAACTTCTCTACTCGGCCAGGATAAGCCGGATCGGTAATTTTGTCGGTGGCTGAATCAAAAAGGATTCTGGTTCATCTTGGATACCGCCTCAACAAAAAATATGACGCTTCCTGCCTTTCGATTACCGCGCCGGACTCAAGGGGGGTCCCTCCGTCATCATTGGCAGAGAAATTGCCAACGTTTAAGTGGGTGGCAGCAACCCCGCTTCCAGATCATCTTGCAGTCGTGATTCAGTGCGCTCGGGCGTCAGAGTGATGTCAAACCTCCGCGAGCTCTGAAGCTCCAGTCCAACTCAGTAACTCCGCTTTGCGCCGCTTGAGCCTTTGTGAAGAAGTTTTTAGGGGTCATTGGCGCTCGCTCGAGCTCACGAGATTTATTTTACAGACCCGGACAAAATTGCGGAAACAAGCGTTTCGAAACGTGGCTCACCGCGAAGGGGATCGAGATACGGATCGACTTTGATGAGGAGGCTATAGGCAGCGGCGTGATCGCGAGCATTTTTTTCCAGCCGATCGAGTGCCTGATCCTTTTCTCCAAGCGCTAGGTGAATCACGGCAAACGCGTACGCGGGGACATACCGCGTCTTAGCCGCTTCCGTAAGCCGGGCCAATATCTCGCGCGCTTCATTCTGTCGCCCGATGTTCGCTTCGGCATGGGCTAGAAACGCGAGCACGACCGGGTCGTCGCTCACCTCGAATGCTCTGTGATATTCGGCAATTGCTTGAGCGGTCGCGCCTTTCAATTCCAGCGCCAATCCCAGAAACCGGTGAGCCCAATAAAATTCCGGATCTGTTTCGATGGTGTTCCGCAATTGCTCGATCGCTTCATCGTATCGCCTTGCCACCACATAAACACCGCCGAGCTCGGCATGAAACATCGGCGAGACCGGGTCAAGCTCGACGGCTCGTTTCATTTCCGCGATTGCACGGTCGAACTGTCCGGTCATTAAAAGATTGGTCCTGGCATACCACTGGTGAGCTGTGGCGTAATTCGGATTCAACTCAATAGCGCGCTCAAACTCTTTCGTCGATGCGGCGAACTCGAAATAGTGAAAGAGGGCGTAGGCGAGGGACGCGTGCGCTTCGGCGAGCATTTCGTCAAGCTCGAGCGCCCTCTGTGCGGCAGCTCGTGCGCGCGGCAGACAGTCTTGCGGCGATCCTGCGGAATACGCGGGTATCACAGAATAAGCGTCGGCTACGCCTACGTAAGCCAGCGCGTAGTTCGGGTCCTTCTCTGTCGCTTGCTGGAAGTAAGCGAGGGCTTTCTTCAAGTTTTCGCCGGTGCGTCTGTTCCAAAGATAACGGCCTTTCAGGTAGAGTTGATGCGCTTCCGTGTTTTGTGTCGGCTGCGCTGCGATTGCGTTCCGCTCGGGGGCGGTGAGCCTCGCCTGCAGTGCGTCAGCAATCTTCGCAGCGATCTCGCTTTCGACGGCAAAGATGTCGGTCAACTTGCGATCAAACTTATCTGCCCAAAGATGTGAATCATTCTGCGCATTGATCAGCTGAACATTGACCCGCACCTGATCGGCTGCCTTCTGCACAGAGCCTTCCAGAATGTTCGCGACCCCGAGTTGCTTCGCGATCTCAAGCAAGTTCTCAGGCTTGTGCTGGTAACGTTGCGTCGAAGTGCGCGAGATTACTTTCAGATCAGCGATCTTTGACAATCGCGTGAGAATTTCCTCTTGAATGCCGTCGGCAAAGTAGACGTTGTCGGGATCGTGACTCAGGTTCTCAAATGGCAGCACGGCAATACTTTTTTCCGAGGTTGCCGTTGAAGTGATTGCGCCCGTTGGCGAGCGCTTGGCCAGAAAGATAAGGCCAGTCACGGCAGCGACGATCATCAGAAGTACTGCGCCCACCATCCCCCATCTCCGAGCTGTCGGTCTTTCGCTGGGTGCAGAAATTGCCGCCGCCGCTTTGCTTGCGCCTGCTGCCTGTTTGAACTTCTTGGGCACCTCCGGATTGCCGAGTTCCTCGGTATAGAGATTGACCACGCGAATGCGGACACCGTGCTTTACCTCGCACTCTCCCAGATCGTGGAGATGCGGCTGCCAATGTCCGTATTGCTCCAAATCTTCAGCGACATGTTTCGACAACAGGATGTGTCCCGCATCCCCGCAATCCATCACGCGCTGCGCCACGTTGATCCCCGAGCCGGCGACATTCGCCCGCTCGTTCACATCGACCACACCGCTGACGGGGCCGCTGTGCACGCCCATTCTCAATTGGAGATTGGGAAGCGTTTTCAAAGCGCGGCTGATTTCCAGCGCACATTCAACCGGCGCTTCGGGACTGTTGTAAAAGACTAGCGCCATCCCGTCGCCAGTGGGGATTTTTATCAACCGTTCGGCCGCTTCCGCACCGCGGAATTGGTCGGTGCCGCGGACCACTTGATTGAGCGTGTCGAGCAACGCTCGCTGCTCGTTAATCAACAGCTTGGAGTAACCAACGATGTCGACGAACAAAACATGCGCGATCTCCAGCTGAATTTCCTTTTTAACCTCAGCGGACATCTTGTGACGCGACCTGAACCGCCAGTTTAACCCAATAAAATCCGCTTTGCGCCACTTAAGTGCAGCGGCGTACTCTACGTTGATGCAGGTGACCTGAAAAGCACGTTATTATCCAGGTCGCTCACATACACCTGCAAAATTTCAAATCGACAGCACTTGAAGTTCGATACCCAACTTTCGACAGGCAAACCTCTGCGCAATCGGAGCCCGACATCATCTCGGCCCTCGCAGCTGGCCACGCGAAACGGGCCTCGCAGCTAATAGCTTAACCCCCAAAGAATGCTTTGTGTGCGCGCCCCCGTCGCCGGGCGCTGGCGTGCGCGCGTGTATCCTTTGCCCGTGCTGCCTCCAGCAGGGTGGATAGGAATCCCTGTGTGTGTTTCCATCACGGGTGACTCGCGAGCCACTCCTCCAGGGGGACCCACTTCGAATCATCGGAGGCCCTCGGCAAGCTCTTGGTCTTGGCAACTTCGACGGCGCTCAACTGCTTTGTAATCGAAGGCGGCGAAATCGTGTGGGGGATCAGGTGCAACTGGTGCGTGGCCGTGCCCGTCCCGAGCCCGAGACGGTCCCAAACGTCGAAGAGTGACCCAACCATCAACAACAACAAAGCAAAGGAGGGACTTATGCCACTGAGATATTTTCGCGCGCAAAGCGCAAGGCCCGCGCCATCCAAACGAGCTCGTTGAGGAACTCTCGAGCCGCCCAGGATAGGCTGGATCAGTGATCGCGCCGGTTGCCGGGTCGAAGAGCTTCCCGGCAGTACCGAAATAAACATCCGAGAAGATCGTAACCAAGCCGAGCTCACGGAGCACCGGCACTAAACTCTGGATCATACGCGCGCCGCCGAATGGACCGGCTGACACGCCGCAAACGCCGACCGCTTTGTGAATGTATTCCTTCAGGTTTGTGTCGAGCACATGTTTCAGCAAACCGGGGAAACTGTGATTGTATTCGGGAACAACGAGAATGAGTCCG
>QHNR01000084.1 GCA_003218475.1 Verrucomicrobiota bacterium
AGTCCAATGGACTTTCAAGTGACACGATTGAGGTCTAACCAGCCGATGAAGCCAACCCAGCACTTTGTTGTGAGCTTTGGATCAATGCACAGCCGAATTCTCAAAGTGCTGGGTGGCTTATCTCTTTCTCGTTAGATGCTAAAAACCCTTTAATTGCCGTGGCTGGTTTGAAATAGTTTGAATCCAAATAGAGCGTTGAACGCATCCTACGGTCAAACCACCCACTATGAATAGATTAATTATTGTCTGTATTTGTTCCCTCGCGCTTTCAATAAGCTCGTTTGCGCAAGCGCCGCCGGAGGTTCAGAGGTTGGCCTATTATCTTGGCACTTGGAGAGGTGAGGGAGAGACGAAGAGCGGCCCGTTCGGGCCTGCGGGCAAGCTTTCGAGCACGATGACCTGCGATTGGTTCGCCGGAGGTTTTCATCTCGTGTGTCGGGGCGAGGAGAGAGGGCCCACGGGGAAGCGAACGTTCCTAAACATCCTCGCCTACGACGAGAAGGCGAAGGCCTACACCGAGTATGGCATCAGCAGCCTTGGCGAGAGCGAATATAGCACAGGTGGTTCCATCGTCGGAAACAAACGGACCTTCGTAAAAGACTTGGATAGCGATGTAGAAGGGAAGCCCACCAAACTCAGGTACATCGAAGTACAGGCGTCGCCGACATTCTACACATACCAGGCCGAGGCGTCGAAAGACGGTGGGCCATGGACGGTGATCGCAGAAGGCAAGGTTACGAAAGTCAGATAGCCGGCCCCCTACGCGGTCTGCCCATCTGACCAATCGATGAAGCCAACCCAGCCACTTGGGTTACGCCCGCGGCGAGATTCACGTTTTTGCGTCAAGTGGCTGGGTGGCTTATCCCTTTCTCGTTAGATGGCGTCTCCGATGGCAGAGCTTGCACCAGAAGAAGTCGATCTGCGTGGCAACTGGCTGGTGCAGAACGATCGCTCAGTCGTTACTGACGCCACAGAGCAGCGCATCGAGTGGCTCACCACGCGAAGACTTGAACGCGTCGCGAACGATTGGTCAGGCTGGGAGATACTTTTTCGAGATCCACGAGATGGTCGGTTGTGGGAGTTGACGTATCCGCAAGGCGAGATGCAGGGCGGAGGTCCGCGTCGACTACACGTTCTCTCTCGAGATGAAGCCGCGGCAAAATATTCACACGCCGCCATCTAACCGGTCGATGAAGCCAACCAGCGTAAAACAAAGAGCACGCGGCCAGGCGGCCCCATTGCGAAATAACTTCAGTGTGTTTGCCACAACGCCCTGCCGTGGCTTATCTCTTTCTCGTTAGGCTCATATGTTGCGTGCTTTCGTAATTCTGCTGCTAATGTGTTGCGCAAGTCTCGGGATCGCCGGGGACACTTCGGCGATCAAGTTCCCCTCACCAGATGGGCGCTTCGCGCTGCGAGTCGCAGATCTTAAAGTTGATTTGATCGAAACGCCATCCGGTAAGGTGATGGTCGATTTAGGCACCTTGTGGATCAATCGGGACGATGAGAGGGAGAGAGAGGAACCAGTATTGGTTTGGTCGGCTGATTCAAAGTGGGTGGCTTACGGCACCCGCACATTCGCGGCAGGGAGTACAACTGTTTATTTTTTTGATGGCTCGGTCTTCAAGGAGCTTGCTTTACCAGCAAAACTGCCTGAGCCAAAAATAAAGCCCCGCAAGGGGGATAGCGACGTAAAACTAAAGGGTTATGCTGAGGAGCCTTCGAAATGGATAAATCCGGGACAACTAGAAATGTCCAGCAAGCTCATGGGAGTTGGTCGGGACGTCGGGTTTCATTACATGGGCTCGATCGTGATTACGATCGCGTTTGATGCGCGTCATCATGCCTCCGTGAAGAAGGTTACCGGTACGAAAACCGAAGTGTCGGAGTAGTGACTCACTACAATTTTGAGCCTAACCAGACGATGAAGCCAACGACCCCATATCGGAATGCGCTAAGTGAGCTTGCCACGACACCCTGCCGTGGCTTATCTCTTTCTCGTATGCCCGCACCGCGAATGGCTTACCTATTGCGCCTTTTCTCACTCATTCTGGTTCTCATGTGCGGGAGGAATCTCGCAGGCGAGACACCACATCCAATCGAAGGTGTTTACCACCTCCACAATGGGTATCAGTCTGAGACGCTTGAGTTGCGGAACGGCCACTTCCGTTACTGGTTCTGGACAGATGCCGGTGTTCGGCGTGGACATCTTCCGCTCGAGGGCACGTATTCTGTCAATGACTCTACTCTGATCCTGAACCGCGATGATATCCTCCTGGGGAATCAGCGGATATTTCACCCTCTCAAGGGGATGGACGCTCTTTGGCGGCCGGAAGCGTTCGAACTTTGGCTTAGTAAAGGCACGATTAACACCTATGGCGTCATAGTGAGAGTGCCGCGTCCACCAGACGACCTCTCCAACCTCTGTTTACCCATACCGCCGGAAGTTTGTGATGCACTGCGAAACAAGTGAAAGCTTTCACAATAAGCCTAACCAATTGCTGGAGCCAACCGCTGGCCGTCACGATGCACCCGCTTTAATTTTATGAAAGTGTTCTCAGTGTTTGCCGCGCTCGCTCCCGCCAGCGGTGGCCCAGCTCGATCTCGTTAGGCGTCGCCCAGCGACTATACTTATGGTAAATCGTGTGGTCGGTCGAACCCGGATGGGAACGCTAAACCAGATAGCAGGCTCTGTTTCGCTAAGACAGCGCTGGACTTCATTGCGTGTTCCTCGCGAGAACTGCGGAAAAAGTTAACAATACTAGGAACTGACCCGTTTATGTCCTATAGCATATTGACCTTGCTGACCCGCAACCTTCACTACGTCTTCGGTGAAAACGACCCCGCGCGTCGGCGCGCGGTCATCGACGAGATCTTCACCGAAGATTGCGTTTTCTACGAGCCCAGGGGCGTCTACCGTGGCCGCGACGCGATCGATCGCGTCGCAGGGGCGATCAGGGCTACTCATCCTGACTTTCGATATCAGCCAATTGCCGAGCCCGAGGAATTGGGGAATGGCGGGCGGATCCAATGGGTATCGGGGCGCCCTCGCGAGGCGCCAGCTTACGCCGGGACTGATTTCATCATTGCCCGGGCCGGCCGGATTGCCGCTGTTTATCTCTTTTTCGACAAGTTACCCTGAGCTGGACTCTATTTGATGATCGGCGAGCTGTCACGCGTTTCGCCTAACCAGGCGATGCACCCAACCGCTGGCCGGCGTACAGTCTCTTTTTCCATGACTAAAACACACACATTTGAAACAAGTTTTGTTGCCGTCGGTGGCTGATCTTGTTCTCGTTAGGTTTTGAAAGAAACGCAAATCTGAGCTAAACCACAGGGAGTCCGCCATGAAAAAGATCATCCTGCCCATCGCAATCGCTGCTTGTGCGCTCGCCGCGCAATTCGCGCCGGCTGCTCCACCTCCCGACGTAAAAGAAATCATGTCCAAGTCCCTCACGGACATTCCCGGCAAAGAAGGTCTCGTACTTACGGTCACCTACCCGCCTGGCGGCGCTGACGAAATCCATCGACACGATGCGCACGCCTTCGTCTACGTGCTCGAGGGTTCGATCGTGATGCAGTTGCGAGGCGCCGAGCCCGTCACGCTCAAAGCCGGCGAAACTTTCTATGAAGGTCCGAATGACGTTCACATCGTCGGGCGCAACGCGAGCGACAGCAAACCGGCGAAGTTCGTCGTGGTCCTGGTGAAAAAGCAAGGTGTTCCGGCACTGCTTCCCGCCAAGTAACGCAAGCAGGCTCTTTGAGCGCCCGCGACGGGCGAAACAGGAGATTCAAACATGAAAATCGTTGTCATCGGTGGAAGCGGACTCATCGGAAAAAAGGTTGTGACAAACCTTCGTCAACACGGCCATGAGGCGGTGGCGGCATCACCCTCGTCGGGTGTCAACACCGTCACTGGCGAGGGACTGGCGCAAGCGCTCGCCGGCGCTCAGGTGGTCGTCGATGTCGCGAATGCGCCTTCCTGGGAGGACAACGCAGTCCTGGCGTTTTTCGAGACATCAGGTCGGAACCTCCTCGCCGCGGAAGTGGCCGCGGGCGTCGGCCATCATGTGGCGTTGTCGGTCGTCGGCACCGACCGCCTGCTTGCGAGTGGTTACTTCCGCGCAAAGATGGCCCAGGAAAAACTAATCAAGGCTTCCCCGATTCCTTACACGATCGCGCGTGCAACGCAGTTCTTCGAGTTCGTGGGCAGCATCGCCCAATTGGCGACTGAAGGGCAGACGGTTCGGCTTCCACCGGTTCTGATGCAGCCCATTGCGGCGGATGACGTCGCCGCCGTCATGGCCGATGTGGCCCTCGCGGCGCCATTGAACGGCACGTTTGATCTGGCCGGTCCCGAACCGATTCGGCAAGACGACCTCGTGCGGCAATTCCTGACCGCAACCGGGGACGCACGAAAGGTTATCACCGACGCCAGCGCGCTCTACTACGGCATAAACGTGAACGATCAAAGCCTCACCCCGGGTGAAAACCCTCGACTTGGAACGACGCGCTTCAGCGACTGGCTCAGCCGCAACGCCTAACCCGGCGATGGAGCCGAGCGCGAGCCGCCGTACCATCCAGCTTTGCATGAGTTCAACCCGTCCATCTGTAGCCACGCGCGTCCTCGCTCGCGGCGGCTCATCTTGTTCTCGTTAGACGGTGCCCAGCATACCTAGCGGCGTCATTGGCGGGATGGTAGCGACGTTGCTCCGTGCGTTCGTTGTTGGCCTGATTGTGGGTATCCTTGCCACCGTTACCATGGACGTCGTGGCGATGGTGGTCCTCCGGCTAGGCATCGCGGGCCGGGGGCCGCGCCGAACCGGTCCTGATTTGATCGGACGCTGGATCGGCTACCTCTTGCATGGCAAGTTCCGGCACACGGACATCCTGCAGACGCCGCCCTTGCGAGGAGAACTACTCTTGGGATTAGCCGCGCACTATTCGATCGGCATCGTGCTGACCCTTGTGTACCTTGGCCTATTAGTTGTGGCGCACGCGACGCCGACGGCCCTCAGCGCCATCCTTTACGGAACGGCCACCACGGTCTTCCCCTGGTTTCTCATGTTCCCATCACAGGGGATGGGCTGGCTGGGACGGGATGCGCCTGGTGATGCTCATCTGGCTCGCATAAGCCTGTTCAATCACATCACGTTTGGCCTGGGTATAGCCCTGTGGATGGCAGTGATCAGGCCAATCTGAAATTCAGCTGCTGCCCAGCCCTGGCAATAGGGATATTGTCATTACTGACCGCAGTGGCAAAGGCGTTCAAAACATGAGCTTGCATATCTATGAAACCATCTAACCAATCGATGAAGCCAACCGCCCCTGGACGAAGTAAGTTCAGAGTGTTTGCCACGACACCCTGCCGTGGCTTATCTTTTTCTCGTTAGCCCTCATCAAGTGACGCTCTCGTTCGGAAAGTCATTGCCGCAAGACATGCTCGCGAAGGCGGAGCGAGACCTTGCTCGGCTGGAAGCAGCGGAGGCAGGCCAAAATGCTACGGCGGCGAGCGACGCCATGTTCGACCTAGCAGTGTCGCTGACAAGTCTAAAAGACTGGCTAAAGGAGCACTTGCCGGCATCGGCAGCCAGCCTAGTCGAACCCTACGTCGCCGCAAGTCTTTCTCTCACCTCCTATCGCGACATCGCAAATGCTGGCAAGCATCGCGTGATTCGCAAGTATGTGCCACAAACCAATGAAGTAACCGCGTCAGCCACGACAATCATTGACGCTGCGCTAACAGCCGAGCACTTCACCCAAAATCCACCGCCAGGATCTGCGCCTTGGCGTCTAAAGATTGTGCGTTCCGACCACTCGCGGCATCGCGCTCTCGATCTCGGCCAAGCCGCGATTCGTGAATGGCGTGACTTCATGTCGCTCCATGGAATGGGTGCGTGATGAGGCGCGTCGCACCATGAAATACGTTTGGGTCGCTGTGAACACCGGGTTAGTTATACTAAGGAAATAGGGGTCAGGCAACAAATCTTGATAGGCTGAACTACAGCGTTAGATCGTTCGCCCTTCGGAATTAATCGCTGAAACGTAGCCCAAACTCCAACCGCGCTTCTTGAGGTTGTCAGCGATGATTTCTCAGTCTTTCATTTTGCTGTCTTTTGCTCCTCACACAGGAGCCAAGAGCGATTTTTCATCGAAGGCGCTGCGGCTGCCCATTACGCGGAATAACATAATCACCGAGATTGCCAAAAAGCTCGTGGTAAACCCGCACACGGAGTGAATCATTGAATGCGGGAAGTTTAACGTAATCAACTCCGGACCACCGAAATTCACTCTCGTGGGAGGGCACGAAGGGATGACCTTGCTTTCGTTCGAGCACTTCACCGGCAGAATTGCCGATGATATACTTCAGCCATTTCGGATTTGCCGCCTCGATGCTGATCGCATAAAGCTTTACCTCTAACGCGCCACCGGGCGGAATCTTCGCGAGCTCTCCGTTTGCTTCTTCAGGTGAAAACGTCTTCGCGCGGGCGGCTTTGCGAGCGTCGGCAGCCAGCTCTTCGGGAGAGTCATATTTCAAGTCCACGGCTGCCGGAGTTGCCCTTTTGCGGGCATCCTCGAGTTCTTGCGCGGCGCGCCCGTTTTGGTCGCGTTTGATCTGCTCTGTCTGCTCCGCGAATGACTTCGCTGCTTCAGGATTGTAATTATATTTTCGTTGCAGTTCTTCGCTGAGTTTCGTGAATGGAATTTTCACAGTCCCGCCGGAGAACGTAATCACTATTCCGTCAGGTTCGACTCGGCTCACCTTTGCGTTTTTGTATTCTTTGCCGTCAGTCGTTTTGAAATCGTCGGCCAGTGCGAGTGACGCGGACAGCGCCGCTATGATTGCCAGTGAGATTTGCCAGGGCTTCACGCTGTGATCCGATTCTGCCTCTTTTGCTCTCCAGACGGCAATGTCAAAGTGTGACTCGCGTTTACGATGACACTGGCAAGGTGGTCGAAACGCACGAACACGCGGGCGATTTCAAGGAGTGGTAATGCGCTAAAAGATGTTTGCGTTTACCGGGTCAGTTGGACATCCTAAAGCGAACGTTGCTACGAAATGATCGGGATCATGGACGCACAAAACAAAGATTACAACATGAGTGTGGTCCGGTCCGTTTGGCGCCGAATGAAAAAGGGACACATCAAAGTTCGTGACCTGCAGCCAGAAAAAGACGTCAAAGGCGGCGGTGTTAGAGACGAATCCAAACCCACCACAGGCGGCACAGGCACGATAGGTAGCCACTAATTCGACAGATGCCATAGCACCCCGTGGCTTATCTCCTTCTTGTTAGACTTGTACGTTCGCTTTTTCAGTTGCGTTGGCAGGCTGCAACGCAGGTCGCGCCCAGTTTGAAAACAGGCGAGAGCGTACCGAAAAGGGTCCTGCCTACCCGCCGGCGTAATTCGGGTATCGCTCCCGTAGCTCGCGCGAGAGACGATCGGCTTCCTCGGTTTTCCCAGCTTGCCGATATGCCAGGGCGGCTTTGTCCAGGGCGCGAGGAGTGATGGCCGGATCATCATAAAGGAGAGCGACTCCCTTAAATGCTTTGCCCGCGTCATCGAAATTTCCGCGCTCCAACTGGACTTCGCCGGCGAGCAGACGCGCTTCGGCATTTACGCGTCCCTCCGGTTGCAGCGTCATGATTTCTTCCGCAATCTTCTGGGCCTCGTCTGGTTTATGGGCGCCGATTTTCACTGCACCGAGCGCGAGTAACACCTTCGCTTTTCCCGCCGGGTCTTTTGACGTCTGCAGGTATTTTGCGAACGCGTCCTCAGCTTCAGCCGAGTTTTTCAGCTTCGTGGCGGCGTCTCCGAGGTAGAACAAGAAATCCGGTCTGACGCTGCCTAGATTCTCGATCTTACGAAGCGCGCCCAGGTATTTTTCCGCGGCTTGGAAGTTTTTTTCGTTGTAATATTCAATCCCCAGCCACTCCAGAACTTCCGGTGGCACGTTCATCCCGCCATTGCGGGACTCAGCCATGAAGTTGTTTACCTCCTTGGTGAGCGCAGGCCGATCCTTTAAATAGAAGTGACAGAGAATAATTCGGAGCGACGCGAGATTGTAGTATTGCTCCTTGTTTAGTTGGCGGGCGGTATTAAGCGCACTCAACGCCGTTTTGTAGTCTTTCGCTTCGAATCCAGCTTTCCCGATGTAGTATTGCGCCTGTGCTGCAACAGAGCTCTTTGGAAATTCTCTTAAAAGCTGGCGAAAAGTTTCGACCATAGCCTTGGTATTTTCCTGTTGGCCCAGGATCAGGGCTTTTAGTTGCAAGGTCGCTTCCCGCTCGCGCGCCCTGGGATATTTGGTGAGCACCGTACTTAGATCCGCAAGCGCGGCGGTGTAGTTTTTGCTTTGTTCATATGCCACGGCTCGCTGACTCAGTGCGGCGGGCACTTCCGGACTATCCGGGAACGTCTGC
>QHNR01000086.1 GCA_003218475.1 Verrucomicrobiota bacterium
AGAACTTTCCGATTCTGGCCAAACTTTTGGCGGAACGGTACCAGCTGGTGGCATACACTGCCGAAGGTGTGATTTACCGGATGCGCTAGGTTTGGCCAGCTAGTTGGAATACGATCATTTTTGGAAAATATCAGGATGAGAATGTTGTCCGTACAGAGAGGATGTGTTGACGCCTTGATCGGCGCCGAGAAGTACAAGACGTATCGAATTTACCGCAAACCGTTACTTTGCTGAGCAGGCGCAAACGGAGCTTCGCCTACTGGGGCGGCCGCCAGATCCCGAATGCGCTTTGGACCACCGCCCCTCAGCTTTGAAACGCGAGTCACCAGCCTGTTCCCCAGTTCCCGGCCCAGGTACCGCACCGGATGGTTCACAAACATCGAGGTATCCACGGTGCAATAAACGCCGCACTTCGCCTGGCAACTCTTCTTCTTGTTGTAGCTCAGCAAATCTTCCCGCGTGATATCGAGAATGTGCCTCTCGGTTCGCACCTGACTGCAGAGCCAGAATTTGCCGGTCGATGAGACGAAGAAATATTTGTAGCCTGCCACGCAGGTCCATTCGACCGGTTCCTGCCTCAGCATCTTTTTTTGATACTCGAAAAGGTTCCAGCTCGTGTGAATCTTCTCTCCGCTGCGCTTGAGGGTCTCCTGTTGCTCGATAAAGCGGAGCAGCGGCTCACTCGCATTTGGATCGCGCAAGGCCCGGTCGTGCACGAGATCGTCGTGCACCGCGCGCGCCTGGACCGCAACGCCCAGGTCGAGGCAAGTGTCCACCACCTGTCCCATCTCATCGAGCGTCTCTTTGAAAAGCACGCCGCTGACATTGAGCTTGATCTTGGAATCCTTGAACCAGGAGAGCTTGTGCAGGATCGACTTCATCGATTTGCGCGTGCTCGCGATCGGCGTCATCCGGTCCACGGAAATATGGATGCTGTCGAGGCCCGCGGCTTCGAGGCTTGCGATGAGTTCCCGATTCAGGAGAAACCCGTTGGTGGACATGCTCACCTTGCAAAAGCCGAGGGATTTTGCGTAACGGACCACCTCCACAATATCCGGATGCTTGAGCGGTTCGCCCCCTTGCAAACCGAGACGGGCGACGCCCAGCTTCCGGATGTGGTCCATCCATTTCTTGAGATCGGCCAGGGCCGGATGCGGAAGCGAGTTGTTGTACTCGTTGCAGTAGTGGCAATCCAGGTTGCACTGCTCCGTCACATAGAGCTGCGCAACCCACGGCTTGGTATCGAAAATCCGGATGGCCTGCGGGAGATCCTCGAACATTCGTACCCTTATCGCAGTCGCGGAGACGGTGTCAAGCTGCCAGGCTAGTTGGTGCTGCAGCGGGCGCTCGCTTTTACGAGCACTATTACATCCAGCTGATTCCGCCCCTTGCTTTGCTTGCTGCGCCGTACTACGCGCAGCTTTGGACCGGAAGGATGCAACCGCCTTACTGGTTATTACGACCTTGTCTCACTTACGCCTGGTTGGCGCTCACCATTGTTGCCTTCTCAATCTCGCACTGGCTAACGCTGGCTGCGCAGCGCGAACCCCTGGAGACGGGACGCTACTTGCTCGAGCATTCTGCTCCAAACGATAGGATTTTCGTCTGGGCCATAGGCCGAGGATTTATCTCGACGCGCGGCGGCGTCCTGCTTGTCGCTACATCTTATCGTTTCCACTCACGGGCTCGGTGTTCGGCGGACCTGTTCCCGGTCTCGATACTCGCAGCCGAATCTTGCCCGGCGCCTGGACCACTCTCGAGCAAGATTTTAAGAAGCATCCCCCGGCTTACATTCTCGGTCTTTACTCTGAGCCCGGCGCACTATATCCAGTGCGAGACTTTCCGATTCTGGCCAAACTTTCGGCAGAACGATACCAGCCGGTAGCGCACACTGCCGAATGCGTGATTTATCGGATGCGCTTGGTTTCGTCAGTCGGTTGGAATCAGATCCCAGCGCGATTGCTTCGCAGGCAAGTTGTCGTAGGCTGCAAGTTCGTTCGTCATCGCATGAAGCTTCTCGACAAAATCGGCCGCGAATTTTCCGGCTATAACATTTTGGAATCGGGTAAGCGTCTCCTCGATCGGAAACCGCTGCAATGCAGTCTTTACGTCACGGACCGTTGCAATCTTGACTGTGCCTATTGCACCGAATACGACAACAGTCGGCCGCATCCGAGCATCGACGACTTAAAGAAATGGGTGCGAAAGATTCGCGAGCTTGGGACCATGCGCATAGCTCTCGTGGGCGGCGAACCGCTCGTGCACCCCAATATTGTCGAACTCGTTCGCTACTGCCGTGAGCTGGGCTTTGCCACCAGTCTCACCACGAACGGATTCCTCCTGACGCGCAAACTAGTTGCGCAACTGGAGGATGCCGGGTTGCAGGTCATGCAGATCAGCGTTGATCGGATGACGCCGAGCGCGATCACAAAAAAGTCGTTCAAGACCATCCTGCCGAAGCTCGATTATTTCCGTGATTCAAAAATCAGCCTGCACATTACCGGCGTGATTTGTGCCGACACGTTGCCGGAAGCGCAAGCGGTGCTCGAGACTGGGTTATCCCGAGGAATTCCGACCGAGGTTCGCCTCGTGCATGCGGACCCGTTGCGGCGGTTTCGTGTAGATCGCGGGCAGCGTGAGGAGCTCGAACGGTTCATCGATTCGATGCTCGAACGAAAACGCCGTGGCGAGAAGATTCACACCAGCGAGGCGATCCTTAATTATCAGCGTAGTCTGCTTCGGGGAGAGCATGTCGAATGGACGTGCGCGGCAGGCTACAAATTATTCTTCGTTTCCGCGCAGGGAAAATTTTGGATTTGCAGCATGGTGCATACGAACAAGCACATCATGGATGTGACGCTGGACGACCTCTTCGCCAATTATAAGAAGAAATCCTGTCAGAAAGGTTGCGGTGTTTACTGCGCTGTGAGTGCTTCACTGCTGGTCGAAAAACCAGTCCGTGTTCTCGGTAAGGAGATTCTCGCGCGGGCAAAGCGTGTGCCTTCGCTGTTGCGTAATTTGTCAGACCTGCGAACCAACAACTCGACGTCCGAGAACGTTACAAATCCAAACGGAACGCAAGAGATGAACGGTAGCAGTAACGGCGGCCCAGCCGCAGATAATCGCGTAGCTTTGGGGGAACGCGCCTAACAAGAAGCCGCCCGCCAACATCCAAACGTAAACGTTTCTGCGAGCCGCGATCAGCCGGAAAGCTCGGTCGAACGGCGCGATGTCATCCAGCAGGCGGCCTGTCGCCATTTTCGCCCGGCGTTTCGCGAACTCATCCAATAAGTGCGATCCGATGAGCAGGGCGAGAAAATAGAACGCGTTCGGAAATTGACCGCTTCGCCACAAATGAAAAGCGATCGCCGCCCACCACGAATTTTCGATCAAATAATCGAGACGATGTTCCCACTTCCCATGCTCCGTTGTTTCGATTTTGACGCGTGACTGCTTTCCATCGAGTCCATCGACGATGCCAAATATGAGAGCAGCGAGGATTCCAAGCCCGAGGCGGCCAACCACGAAGGCTGCGGTTGCCCCGCATCCTATGATGAAACCTGCAATCGTAATTTGGTTTGGCGTGATTCGCGTTTTGCAAAGAAGTGAGATGATTCCCGTTTCGATCGGTGCGTGGAAATAAGCCGGAAGGTCGAGCGTTCCATTTTGGGCGGAATCGAGAATGATCCGCTCAGCCAGGCGACGGTTCTGCTCCGCTGGCGCCGGAAAACAAACCGGCCGCACGCGCCGACGCATGCTGACGATGTAATCATCCGCCGCCGCCGCGTCGAGGATATCGATCTTGCGATTGTCGATCCTCTCTTTGAGTTGTTGGCAGAACGGCACGGTGGAAGAAAACGCAGAAAGAAAATCTTTTGCGATCAACGCAGGCCCACATGGATTCCGGATTAAAGACCGCGCGAATTCGGGCGGATTAGAGTCGACAAGCGCGGCGGATGAATCTTTCGCGCATAAAGCGGCAAGTAAACGCGCATCACAATAAATGTTTGCCGGTGTTATTAAGAAGCGCTCGATGGGGCTTTGTTCCAAAATGAGTTGGGGAGTAAAGGGTCCAATGGTACCCGAGCCAAAATGGACAATTATTTGTCGGCGTGCCCACGAGCGTTTCGCTAATTCAGCTCCGATGATTTCGGGTGTTGTGGAAAAAACAATCGCGCTGCGAAATCCGAGCCGCTGCAGAATGCGGAGTAAACGTTCGAGCAGGTTGACGCCGCACAATTCGGTCAACGCCCCGGGCGCATCCGCAATTAAGATTGGCAGAATATTCTCCATCGCCCGCGAGATTAACGGCGGAGCCGCGCGCTGCCAACTGTTGGCGGCGTTCCCGTCGATTTGGCTACGCTTCGCGGGCGCTCGGTCGGTGGCGTGACTCGACACACGTCGTGGAAAGAGGCTTGACCCTGCGATTGTCGATCTGGGTTACTTAGAAAACTGAATTTCGCGTGCCGCGTGGGTGACTGGCAGTGATGCGGCCATCTTTCATCTCGTGGATCCAATCACAGGATTCGGCAATGACTGGATTATGGGTGGCCAGGAGCAACGCTTTCCTGCCTTTCTGGACAATGTTTTGCAGGACTTCAAAAGCGCGCTCGGAATTAGCGGTATCGAGGTTGCCGG
>QHNR01000088.1 GCA_003218475.1 Verrucomicrobiota bacterium
TGGGCCGTGCCACAAGAGTGCTTAAGCGTTTCGCGACTTGCAAACTCCCGGCCCACGTTCAAGACGAATGTTCTCTTCCCGGTAAAGCGATTGCACCCGCAACACTTCTTCAGAGGTTCCATCATTCGATTGATCATCACAGAAAATTATCTCTGTCCATCCCGCTAGAGGTGGAATGCGGCGAACGGCGTAGCTTCTCTCTGCTCTTCAAGGGTGCGTTGCAAACTGCCTCAACGATCTTCTCGATGGTATCCTTTTCATTGTAACAGAGGATTACGATTGAGACTTTCATCTTTACAATCCAGGGGAAGTTTCACCCGGGCAGCCACACTCTGTCGTAATCCCGATAAGGCAATTTCGCTGGAGAAAAGAAACAGCTGTGCTTGACTGATAGGTTCGACATTCTTCGTTAGAATGCCTTCGGAACCTCCATGTGGAGATTCCACGGGAGAAGTTTGTCGTCATCACAGGCCTGAGTGGTTCCGGGAAATCCTCCCTGGCTTTCGACACTCTTTATGCCGAGGGGCAGCGCCGATACGTGGAGAGTCTTTCTGCTTATGCGCGGCAATTCCTCGATCAAATGGAAAAGCCAAATGTCGATTTTATCCAAGGACTCTCTCCTGCGATTGCGATCGAGCAGCGCAGCGCCGGGGCTAACCCTAGATCGACAATCGCGACCACCACTGAAATCTACGATTACCTGCGGGTCCTATTTTCCGCTGTGGGGCAGCCGCACGATCCGCTTACCGGCCGGCCACTGAGCCGCCAGACGCCTCAGCAGATTGTCGATCAGATCCTCGCGTACGAAGCCGGCTCCAAAATCATTGTGGTGGCGCCCCTCATCGAGAATCAGCCGGGCGAGTTCCGCGATGTGATCGAAAAGCTCAAGCGCGAAGGATTCGTCCGCGCGCGTATTGATGGCCAGCTTATGGAGCTCGATCGCCCCGAGCCGATCCGGCTCAATAAGAACAGGCGGCATACGATTGAGGCGGTGATTGATCGATTGGTCATTCGCGAGGGAATTCGCGTGCGCCTAACAGATTCAATTGAGACTGCGCTCAAACTGGGTGGCAATCGTGTTGTCATGCTGCGAGAAATTTCACGAACAGCGGACGCCCAACATCCACCGTCTAACATCGGATCAGAGCAGTGGGAAGAACTGCGGTACTCCACGGATTATGGAAACGCGGAGACGGGATTCACGTTAGGCGACCTAACTCCCAGACATTTTTCCTTTAACAGTCATCTCGGGGCATGCCCGGCTTGTCATGGGCTGGGCACGCAATTGGTCTGCGATCCGGACCTAATGATCTCCAATCCTGGTAGAACGCTGGCCGAAGGGGCAATCACGCCTTGGCGACGCGGGACAAAGCGGATGCAGGCATACTACCGGCATCTGCAAAAGGCGCTGGTAAAGCATTTTCACGTCGATGAAGACGTTCCATTTAGCGATTTGCCAGAGCGATTTAAACAAGCCCTTTACTTTGGCACCGATGGGACACCGATTGAAATGGGCTTTAGCGACAACGGAGAGCAGAAAGTCGCAAAACCATTCGAGGGACTAGTGCCGCAGATGCAGCGGCTCTACGAGGAAACGCAAAGCGAATTCACCCGTAATCGCATTCGCTCGTTCATGACGCGCGAACCGTGCAAGGTCTGCAATGGAGCGAGGCTTAAGCCGGAAGTTCTTGCGGTCACCATCAAAGATCGAAATCAACGCGAATTGAACATTCATGAGTTCAGTGAGCTTACGATCGAAGCAGCCGCCCGGTTTGTTGGGGATCTCGAATTGACTGCGCAGCAACACACCATCGTCATCGATGTGGTGCGTGAAATTCAGTCGCGCTTACAATTCCTCGTTGAGGTTGGACTGGGTTATCTCACACTCAATCGCCAAAGCGGCACGCTCTCCGGGGGCGAAGCACAGCGGATTCGATTGGCGACGCAGATCGGCTCCGGCCTTGCAGGAGTGCTTTACATTCTGGACGAACCAAGCATTGGGCTGCACCAGCGCGACAATGGTCAGTTGCTGGGGACCCTGCGCCGACTGCGTGATCTCGGCAATTCCGTCATCGTAGTTGAACACGATGAAGAAACAATCCGGGCGGCCGACCACATCATCGATCTCGGGCCCGGGGCGGGCCCGCGCGGCGGCGAAATCGTAGCGCAAGGGAAAATCAACGACATCGTGTCTGCGAAGAATTCTTTAACCGGCGATTATCTTTCTGGGCGCGCGCGAATTTCTGTTCCAAGACAGCGCGTTAAACCGCGACCTCGCAACCAATCCGAAGGCTGGCTAACACTAGTCGGAGCGACGGACAACAATCTGAAAGATATTTCGGTTTCGTTTCCGCTCGGCTGTCTGACTTGCGTCACCGGTGTCTCGGGCAGCGGTAAATCTACTCTGGTGGACGACATACTGCGGCGCGCCCTGTTTCGACGTTTCTACAATGCGAAAGAAAAACCGGGCGCGCATCGGGCCATTCGCGGAGTGGAACAGATCGACAAGGCGATTGTGATTGACCAGAGTGCAATTGGACGAACGCCGCGCTCAAACCCGGTCACCTACACGGGTGCATTTACGCCGATTCGCGAGCTATTCAGCCAGCTGCCTATGGCGCGGGTGCGCGGTTACGACGCCGGGCGTTTCAGTTTCAATGTTAAAGGGGGCCGCTGCGAAAATTGCGAAGGCGGCGGATTGATTAAAATCGAGATGCACTTTCTGCCGGACGTGTATGTCGAATGTGAAGTGTGTCATGGGAAGCGGTACAACCGCGAGACACTCGAGATCACTTACAAAGGCAAAAATATTGCCGATGTTCTCGATCTGACAGTGGATGAGGCGGCGCGCTTTTTCCGCAACGTGCCCAGCATCTCGGAAAAGTTAAACTCATTGCTCGACGTAGGTCTCGGTTATCTGCGACTTGGCCAAGCCGGGACAACTCTCTCCGGTGGGGAAGCGCAGCGCGTAAAACTCGCCACCGAGCTTGCGAAAAAGGCGACCGGGCGCACTCTTTACATTCTCGATGAGCCAACGACCGGATTGCATTTCGCCGACATTGAGAAATTGCTGCAAGTACTGATGAAGCTGCGCAACGCGGGTAATACGGTGATTGTGATTGAGCACAATCTGGAGATGATCAAGTGCGCCGACTGGATCATCGATTTGGGACCTGAAGGTGGCGAACGTGGCGGCGATCTCGTTGGAGCCGGTCCGCCGGAGGAGATCGCAGCACTCCCCGCTAGTCATACGGGGCGATATTTGCAGTCGATGCTGGAAAAGAAATGAGCTTAAGAAAAATAGGACTCAGTTTTCTGCTCGGCACACTCGCGCAATTCGCCCGCGCGGACATTTCCGCTGAGATTGCTGAAGCGAGCGCGCCGCTAACACAGGGCGTTCCGGAAGTAGCCGTCGCGAGGTTGCAGGCGCTGTTAAATAAAAATCTGCCTGAAACCGAATGGCGCGTCGTTGCCGAGAAACTTGCCGAAGCGCAAGTGGTTGCAAGAGAACCAGAGGATACGCTCGTTTTGTTGGCAGACCCTCGATTACGCGAACTTCCATGGGCGAAATTCTGGCGCGCCCAAGCCTTGGCCGGCGTGAACCGATGGGCTGACGCACTGCCGTTGTATGAGGAACTGACCACCGACCGAGCCTCTCCGTTTTTTGAAGCAGCCCTATTTGGCGCGGCCGAGACGCTGCGCGCGATAGGAAAGCGGCAAGAAGCGCTTAGAAAACTGAACCTCTTGCTCCATGACAAAAAATGGGGTAACCGAGCGCAGTTGCGAGCAGTCGAACTGTACATTGAAATGGGAGATGCTTCTAATGCGCAGCGCCTCCTGGCAGAAATGCGACCGACATTGGTGGCGGAGCGGAGAGAGCGGCGGGTGTTACGTGGTCGGCTGGAGCTAATCTTGCAGCGGCCTGAGAGAGCAATCGGCATGTTTCAAGCGCTTTTAAAAAGGCCGGAGGAAGCACCTCATTCCACGTTAATCGCGGCGCTCTTCGGCATAGCCGATGCACATTTGCAACTAAAGACGCCGGAAGCTGGCGATGATTTCATCGAACGATTTATCGATCGTCACCCGGCGGACCCGGATCTCTCTCTTCTCTTTGCAAAACTGGATGAGCTGTATCGCGCGGAGCACAAACCGTCCCGCAGCGAACTGGAGAAATGGGTGCGCAGGCCGGAACAACCACGGCGAACTTTTGCCCGATGGTATCTCGCACGGTTGGAAACTCGCGCTGGGCGTAGGGAGCGAGCCCGGGAACTATTTTCCGATCTGCGGACCGGTACTAAATCTCCGACGATTGCACCCGCTCTGCTTGAGTTTGCGCAATTTGAAGTGGACGACGGGCATTTGGATGAGGCGATTGCGATTTTGGATGAGGCGCGTCTGCTGCATCCCGAGCCGACTTTGCTGGCTCGGATCAATTTTTTGTCCGCCCAAGTGAATTATCTGGCGAAGCGATTTGACACAGCGACGGCGGGTTTTGAACAAATCGCGCATTCCAATTCGCCCTGGACAAAAATTGCCCTGTTTAATGCATCCAGCGGTTGGTTACAACTTGGCAATCACGCTCGTTTCGCAGCTGATTACAGTCAACTGGAGAAGCAAGGCGGCGATGAAGAGCCGCGGGCGAATTTGCGATTGGAGGAAGGTTTGATGCAGGCGGCGAAGGGCGATAAGAGAGCGGCGGCATCGCTGCAGCAGTTCATTCGTGATTTCCCCAAAAACGCGCGTCTGTCGGAAGCTTGGGTGAGCCTGGCTGAGCTGGCCTTTCACTCCTCGCCGCCGCGGTTCGATGAAGCGCGAAAAAATCTAGCTCGTGCAGCCGAGTCGAGGCCAACCGCCGCGGCCGTCGAGCGCGCCGATTATCTCACCATTTGGGTGGAGGAATCAGCCCGCGGAAACGAGATGCAAGTGATTGATCTGGCAAAGCGCTTTCTGGAGCAGCATGGCGGTTCACCATTCGCTTCGGAGGTTCGAATGAAATTAGCGGAGCTTTATTATCGGCGCCAGGATTTCGCAAACGCGCAGACGCAGTTCGAAATTATCGCGCAACAGAATCCCGACGATTCTCTCGTGGAAAGAGCACTTTTTTTTGCTGCAGAATCAACCATGTCGAGCATGGGCGAGCATTCACTTGCCCAAGCGATTGTTCTTTTTGATCAGGTCGTGCAAAAAAACGGACCGCTGCGGTGGGCCGCACGCAATGAACAAGCTGTAATCGAGCGCAAGCTTGGCAAGCCGAAAGATGCTCTCGCCTTGTACGATGAGGTACTAAAGAGCGACGCTGGCCTATCCGACAAACGCGAGGCGCTTTGCGGAAAAGGAGACATTTTCTTTGAGGCCGGAACAACCGACCCTAATAGCTACCAACGCGCGATTGAGACCTACGACCAATTAGCTTCGGATAAGAAGGAGCCGATCGACTGGCGCAACCAGGCACTGTTCAAAAAGGGGTTGTGCCTGGAAAAGAAAAGTGATCGAGCCGGCGCGCTTGCAACGTTTTACGAGATTTTGGAAGACGAAGGGCGGCCGGATCAGCGGCGCGAGCTTTTTTGGTATTACAAAGCTGGATTTAACGCTGGTCGATTGTTGGAGGAAGATTCAAAGTGGGAATCTGCGGCTGCTATTTATGATAAGCTCGCTGCGGCCGGAGGCGGCCGAAGCGAAGAAGCAAAAGCGCGTCTCAACAATCTTCGCCTCGAACATTTTCTTTGGACGGACTGAGTCCCCGGTCGCTGCAACTGTCCATTTATCCGCTAAACGGATGGGAATGTGCTTGCAACCACTAGTGACAGGGCTCACAATCACGGCATGAGAACAGAACGCAGACTCAGTCGCTTATGCGCATGGTCGGTTCGACGTGCAATCGTGGTGCTCGCACTGGCGTTTTGCACGTCGACATTCGCTTCTGATCCGAGCAAGAATGTGGTGGTGCTGCCGGCAACACAACAGCCAGTCACAAAGACCGTAAGGAAAATGTGCTTCGTTGTGGAGTCAGGCTCCCGTATCCCGCAGCCTTGCGATCGGCTCGCCGCGATTCCGACTACCGCTAACGCGATGTCGATTTACGGCCAGCGTCCGGGGAGATAACAAAACTCCCGACGATTTCGCCGGTTACTGGCGCGCTGCAATGTCCGCAGCGCGAGCGTGAGATTATATTTTTGCGTGCCAGGCCATTAGTCGGCGCAACCGCGCCACCCGTCTCGATTGGATGCTTTTCGGCCTCGGCAGACAACGAAGGTCGGCCTCTTTGTCGGTGTAAATGCGCGCGGCCAAATCTAGCTGCGCGGCTTGGCCAGGCAGGAGTTCGCTGTCGCAAGGACCGATTTGTCGTCGTTATCCGTCAGTCCCGCGAGGAAATCGCGAATTCGCCGAAACGATTGACGCAAGAACAGATCAGCGGCGGCGTGATCCGGCGCAGCAGCATCTCCGTTTCGCCGCGCAAACTGAATTTCGCTGTCTTTTCGGCTGAGGACACAAGTCGAGGCGAAGAGATCCATCGCCGCATTCGCGATCCGCTCCTGGACAAGCTGCATATCCAGAATCGGCTCGCGATAAGTGATAAGCGCTCGGTTGACAGCAAAATTGAAACGCCGGATCAACCGGCCGAGCTGCCGCGCATGGCCGCGGAGCTGCTCGCTTTGCACGGGTACATCAGGCACGCGAATCGTCGCGCCAATCCGGTTCTTTCCAGCGGCCCACGCTTTGCTCATCCGATCGCGCGATGGCTTCATCATCGTGTCGTAAATTTCCTTGAACTCCATGCCCGGCCCGCTCATCCCCACCAGCGCGATAAACGAAGTGAGCACTTCGTTTGCACCTTCGCCGATCTGGTTGATCCGCGCGTCACGCAGCATTCGCTCCAGAGGAAGATCTACAAAGTACGCAGAGCCGCCATAAATCTGGAATACGTCGTTGATGCATTCCCAAAGCCGCTCCGTCGTGAACACCTTAAGCATTGCGGTCTCGAGCATGTAATCTTCCAAGCCACGGTCAATGAACGACGCTGTGACCGTGGTCATGGCTTCCATCGCGTAGGCGTCCGCCGCGATCCGCGCGATTTTCTTTTTGACCAAATGAAAATTTCCGAGCGCCTTGTTGAATTGCTTCCGCGTATTCGCGTGGTTGATCGCCAGTTCCAGACACGTCTTGGCCGCGCCGGTGCAGCATGCGCCGAAAGTTGTGCGGCCGAAATCGAGCACGGTCAGTGCAACTTTAAGACCTTTGCCCAGCGGTCCGAGGATATTTTCCTTCGGAACCCTAACCTCCCGCAACGCGAAACGGCCAGTCGCTGTGCCGCGGATTCCCATCTTCGGCATTCGCTCCTCGAGCATCTCGAATCCCGGCATGTCTGGCGTGACCAGGAATGCGGTGATCGCTGTTTTGTTGGACCCAGGCACTGGCGTGCGCGCCATCACCGTGAGTTCGTGCGCGATCGCCGCGTTCGTGATGTAACGTTTCTCTCCGTTCAAAATGAAATGCGAGCCGTCCTCGCTGGGGCGGGCCTGCATCTGCACGTTTGCCGCATCCGATCCCGCTTCTCTTTCAGTGAGCGCGAAGGAGCCCAGCTGCTCGCCAGTAACTAATTTCGGAAGCCACTTCTGCTTTTGCTCGTGCGTTCCAAAAAGCAGCAACGCGCGAATTCCAATAGAGTGATGCGCATTAACAAAAACCGAGGTCGAAGCACATCGGCGCCCGATTTCCTCGAGAACTTTGCAGTTGGCCATTTGCGAGAACCCTCGCCCGCCATATTCCTTCGGGGCGGTCATCCCGAGCACGCCGGTGCGGCCTAGACCATCGATCACGCTGCGCGGAATATCTGCCTGTCGGTCGATCTCCGCCGGATCGAGGTGTTCGTCCAAAAATTTGCGGAGTTCAGTGAGTGTATCATCCAACTCACCTTGTTGGGCCGCCGGAATACGGGGATACGGCATCACCCAATCGGAAACGAAATGTCCCTGGAACAATCCCTTGGCAAACCCAAGCGCCTGTGGACCTGCGAAAAGCAGCTCCTCAGCTTGTTGAATCTCTTTCTGTCGCTCCGCGTCGAGTTTGTTCATTCAATTAGCTACCGAAAACGGCGCGACGCATTGTAGCCGTGCCCGCACTCGTGTCCAACGAACAGACTAACCGAGGAGTCGCTTACTTGGCTGGAGCCCGAGTTGAACCTGCGAGCCTTTCCCCAGATAATCGCGCCGTCCCACGTGCGGAAATCAGCAATAAATTCGCCGGTGAATCGCGTGAGGACTTTCGCGTATTCGGGTTAAAACGCGTCGTTCCGTCCGTCGCACGATGCCCCAGCGATTAATCAAACGTGGTGGTAGATCGCGTTCTCGATCGCTTGGAACCAATCGATGTAGTCACCGACCGAATGTCCGACTGCGACTACCTCTTCAGCGGTCAATTCTCGCTCCAAGATTTCCTTCGCAACGTGTTGCAGGTCGGTAACGGATATTTCGTAAACGGTTTTTGCGGCCTTGGTCTTCATATGAGATTGCGGTTATTGATTAAAAATGAATCGGCGATGCCAGCGGATTGAATTGATGTGAGGATAGATTTCCCGTTTCTTCGGTAGGCGAATTCCCGCGCCATTCTTCGTGAGCGAGCGGACTAATTCATAATCCCCCACACGACCGAAATCTTGTAGTTGTCGAGCAGCGCAAACCAACCGACGTCGAACGCCCAATGATGGAACCGACACAACGCAATTCCATTGAACAGGTCATCTCGACCGAGCGAACCGTGAGGAACAATATGTGCGGCCTCCACTTCCCAGCACAACGAATCGGGCGAATTGATTTTCAATCCGCACGCAGCGCACCGAAAATCATAAACTTCAATGACCGCCTGCCGAAACCCACGAATTCGCAGACCCGCTTCTCTTACAGTTCTGACGAGTTTGCGGGCTGTATCGAAGGGTTCGTAATTTTCGCGTGTTGGAGTTTCGAGAAGCTTTTTGACGACCTTCTGAACCTCGTAAGATTTCGTCGGCAACGATTCTTTTGCTGTTTTCGGTATCTGTGAAATTCTCAGAGCTTCGTCGAAGCCCTTTTCAGTGAGCATCCACTCTCTTTTTCCGGTCAGCCGAACTGTTTGTGTCGGCCTCGAGACGAGGCCTTCTGCTCCAAGCAAATCAGCAGCACGAAAGAGTAAGCGGTGCCAAAGAAGCGATTTCTTAACGCGATCTTCTTTGCGATATACAGTTTCTAATGTGGCAGTACGCTGAGCTCGATTGAGTTGAAACTCGTCGGCAAGCTCATTGACAACTTCCTGGCCAGCACCGAATTCCTTAACCACTCCACCGTGCTTAAAAAGTGTTCGGAGAAGCGCGCGCCCCACTTGCGTCCGAGTTGGCATCGCCAAACGTCCGAGCATTCTGCTTTCGTAGCTCACTTCGTCGATCATCGAGAGTGGCCAGTCTCTCCCGGAGATTCAAGATGAATGTCCCAGTGATGGGAAAACACGTCGTCGCCTTGATCGAGTGTGCGCTTTGAATTCGATCAGGGGTTCTCAGCTGCAGCCCTGACTTGTGCCGCATTCAGTGCAAACACCGCATGCGCCGGCGCGAATGACTTTGTCGCTGCCACACACCGAACAGGTGATTCCCATGAAGATGCTACCAAGCGCGACCATGACGCGGTCGGCGTGCCCGTTTCCATTTTCGTTGCCGGTCTGGTCAGTGCTCCCGCGCTCGACGGGGTTGGGCAAATTGTTTGTGATCACGTCGATCACTTGTTTGTCGCCCGTGCGCGCCAAATCCGTTACGGGCCGGTTGAGCGCTTTCTTTTCGATCTCGACAATTTCCTTAAGTGGCAAGTCCGGCTGCCCCCGGTTCGGCGATGTTGCTTCCTTGTAACCTTTGATGAATTGGCAGGCGAGCCAGCGGAAAACGTAATCGGTGATGCTCGTCGCGTGCCGAATGTCAGAATTTTTTGTAAAGCCGCTCGGCTCGAATCTTTGGTAGGCGAATTTTTTCACCAGACTCTCGAGGGGGACGCCGTACTGCAGGGCAATCGAGGTGAGTGTGCCAACGGTGTCCATCAGTCCACCGATCGTGCTGCCTTCTTTCGACATGGTGATGAAAAGCTCGCCCGGCTGACCGTCTTCGTACAAACCGACAGTGATGTAACCTTCGTGACCGGCGATCTCGAACCGGTGGGTCATGGAATTGCGCGTGTCCGGCATGCGATGACGCACGGGTTGATCAAGTCGGCTGCGCAACGTTGCCAGTTCTTGGTCCAGTTCGAGAATGCGCTTTTGCAGCGCTCCGGCATCGCTGATGCCAGCTACAGCAGTGCCCATATCCTTCGTTTTGCGCGTGTTCAAAGGTGCGGAGCGCTTTGAACCCTCGCGGTAAATCGCGATCGACTTCAATCCCATCCGCCAACCTTCGACGTACGTGTTCATGATGTCGTCCACGTTGGCTCCTTCGGGCATGTTTACAGTTTTCGAGATCGCGCCGCTCAAGAACGGCTGGGCCGCAGCCATCATTTTCAGGTGCGCCATGTAATTCAGCGCGCGCTCGCCTTTGAACGGCTCGAATGCGCAATCGAAGATCGGCAAGTGCTCAGGCCTCAGGCCAGATGAGACCTTTGATCCATCCGTATCGGTGACGTCCTCGATCGTGTCGAACGAGTCGATGTGCGCGATAATACGTTCGATCTCGTCCGAATTGTGACCGAGTTTTTCCAGCGCGGGTTTGACAGTCTGGTTAACAATCTTCAGCATGCCGCCGCCCGCGAGCAGTTTGTATTTTACCAACGCAATGTCAGGTTCGATCCCCGTGGTGTCGCAATCCATCAGAAAACTGATTGTGCCTGTCGGCGCGAGCACGGTTACTTGCGCGTTGCGATAGCCGTAGCGTTTGCCCAGCTCTGACGCGCTGTCCCAAACTTTTGCAGCTTCTTCTTTCAGATGAGCAAACTCTTTCGCGTCCGAAATCTCGCGCACTGAACCCCGATGCAGCTCAATGACTTCGAGCATCGATGCGACGTTGTCTTTTGATACCGGCTTTGCCACGCTGCTGGCGCGCGCGTCGTGATAACCTGGGAACGACCCTATCGCCCGCGCCAATCGCGCGCTTTGTTCGTACGCTTCGCCGGTCATGATCGCAGTGATCGCGCCGCAGAGAGCGCGGCCCTCGACGCTGTCATAACCGTAGCCGTAACTCATGATGAGTGAGCCGAGATTCGCGTAACCGAGTCCGAGCGTGCGGAAAATATGCGAGTTCTCCGCGATTTCTTTGATTGGGTAACTCGCATTATCGACGATGATCTCCTGCGCAGTGATGAAGATGCGCACCGCAGCCTTGAACCGCTCGACATCGAAATCGCCGTCGGCGGTCTTGAACTTCATCAAATTGAGAGAGGCCAGATTGCATGCGGTGTTATCGAGGAAGAGATACTCCGAGCACGGGTTAGTGGAATTTTGCCGGTCAGTGCCCTTGCAGGTGTGCCATTTGTGGATCGTGGAATCGAATTGCATTCCCGGATCGCCGCAGATGTATGTGCCCTCGGCAATTTTGCGTAAAAGCGCCCGCGCATCTTTGCGTTCGCACGGCTGGCCATCCGTCACACGGCGCGTCCACCACTCGCGGCCTTCCAGCGCCGCCTCCATGAATTTGTCGCTTACGCGCACGCTCACGTTTTCGTTTTGATACATCACTGAGCCGTAAGCGTCGCCGTTGTAGCTGCCGTCATATCCTTGCTCGATCAGCGCCCACGCTTTTTTTTCTTCTTTCTGCTTGGCGTCAATAAACTCTTCGATGTCCGGGTGCCAATCCTTGAGCGTGTTCATCTTCGCCGCGCGGCGCGTTTTGCCGCCGCTTTTCACCACATTCGCTACCTGATCGTAAACTTTCAGGAACGACAGCGGCCCGCTGGGCTTGCCGCCCCCGCTCAATTTTTCCCGCGTGGATCTTAAGGAAGAAAGATCCGTGCCGGTGCCACTGCCGTACTTGAAAAGCATCGCCTCGCTCTTGGCCAAGCGCATGATGTCTTCCATCGTGTCGCACACGCTCTGGATGAAGCAGGCGCTGCCCTGCGGATATTCATATTGCGATGGCGCGCGTTCGGCTTTGCCAGTCTCGCGATTGTAAAAATAATTTCCGGCGCCCCCGTCCTTGCCAACGCCGTATTGGTGATACAATCCAACGTTGAACCAGACCGGCGAATTAAAGGCGCCATGCTGGTTCAAGCAGAGCCAGGTCAGTTCGTCGTAGAAAATCTCTGCAGTTTCTTCATCGGCGAAGTAGCCATCCGCGATTCCCCAGTCGGTGATCGTCCGCGTGACCCGATGAATAAGTTGCCGTACCGACATTTCTCTTCCGCCTTTGTATGGATCGGTCCCCTTGGCGATGTCGCCGTAGAAATATTTTGAGACCGCAATCTTGGTCGCCAGGGCGCTCCAGCTTTTCGGCACCTCGATGTCTTCCTGCTTAAAAATGACCTTGCCACTGTCATCATTGATTTCCGCGGTGCGCCGTTCCCATTCGATCTGATCAAAAGGCGCAACGGCGGCATCGCTGAAAACGCGCTTGAAATGCAGACCGCTGTTTTTCGTTTTTTTCGTTCCCTTTTTCCGGCGCGAGGCCGATGGAGACGATCCAGTGAGTGATGCGGGCGGAATGCCGGGTTTTAGTTGAATCATGGCAATGAGAGAGGGGTTGAGGTTCTGAATAAGATGTCAATATTTGCGAACAGCGGCGCTAACAACCTGTGAATTCCAGTCAGTAACCGACAACAAGTAATAGCGTAGCTCTCCGGCGGTTATACAATATGCAGCCCCCGGATTAGCCGTGGCAAGCCAAAAATTGTAACATTTTTTGCGTCTCCCTTCTACCTTAGAGATTCAGGGTTCAGGTGGCGGGGTTCAGTACAGTCCGAGGGCGAGATTGATGATTTCTGAAACCTGAATACTGAACCCTGAAGCCTCCGCACGATTGTTGCAAACGCGATGCCGGGTCTCATATTAAGCGGCTGCCGGGACGGCATCCGTTTTGATCTTTCAACAAAGGAAGGGTGGCTGAGTCCGGTTTAAGGCACTCGACTCGAAATCGAGCGTGGGGAAACCCACCGTGGGTTCGAATCCCACCCCTTCCGCGGTTTTCTCCGCAACGCCCACGAACCACACGAAATGACACGAAAAAACGAGAAGAACACTTTCGAATGCTTCGTCTGTTTAGTGGGCCCATAGACGTTTCATCCAGGCGCCGAACAAATGTGCGCTTTGGAACAGCGCCTGCTTCGTTTAGACAAAATCGAAGCGCGGCGGCGTCTTACATGAAATCGCTGTTGCATCCGGGTGGTTCAACGGCAGCTTGCTCGTTTCACCTTTTCCTATGAAGACGTTCTCTCGGTTTTCTGTTCTTTTGTGTTTGATCCCGGTTGGCTTGCTCTCGGCCGCGCCCGTCTCCGCGCAAGATTTGTTCGCCGCAGCGAATCCGTCCCCTGGCGGACCCGATACAACGCGCCTGCTGCGTTTCCCAACGACAAACGGAACACAAATCGTTTTTTGTTACGCAGGTGAGCTTTACACCGTCGGCAAAGACGGCGGCACGGCGCGCCGCCTGACAAGCGGACCTGGCTACACTTCATTCGCGCGTTTTTCGCCGGACGGAACGCAGATCGCGTTCACGTCACATTACGACGGCAACACGGAAGTTTACGTAATGCCGGCCGAAGGCGGCACGCCGAAGCGCCTGACGACTTCGGCCACGCTCGGACGCGACGATGTTTCGGATCGCATGGGGCCGAACAACATCGTAATGGCTTGGGAAAACACGAAGCCGCTCGTCGTCTTCCGTTCCCGCATGAAGTCGTTCAACGATTTCATCGGCTCACTATTCGCGGTTGGCCTTGATGCCGAATTGCCGCAGCAAGTGCCGGTACCGCGCGGCGGATTTGTTTCCTTTTCACCGGAAGACTCAAAGATGGCGTTCAACCGCGTGTTCCGGGAGTTCCGCACATGGAAACATTATCGCGGCGGCATGGCGGATGACATTTGGATTTACGATTTCAACACCGGCGCCACCGAAAACCTGACGAACAATCCCGCGCAGGACATCTGCCCGATGTGGGGAGCGGACAACAAGATCTATTTCATCTCCGACCGCGACAACCGGATGAATCTGTTCGTCATTGATCTCGCAACAAAAGAAACGAAGCAGCTCACGCATTTCACCGATTTCGACATCAAGTTTCCGTCGCTCGGCAAAGACTCGATCGTATTCGAGCAAGCCGGATACATTTGGCGCTACGATCTTGCCACAGGTCAAGCCGCGCCGGTGCCAATCGCAATCAAGGAAGATTTCGACAGTGGCCACGGCGGGCTGGTCGACGCATCCAAGCATCTCGAATCGGTAAACCTCGCGCCAGACGGCGAACGCACCATCGTAGTCGCGCGCGGCCACCTTTTCTCCGTGCCTGCAAAGAACGGTACGACGCGCAATTTAAGCAAAACTTCAGGCGCACATGAACGCGACGCGGTTTGGTCGCCCGACGGAAAATGGGTCGCCTACAACTCGGACATGACCGGCGAGAACGAATTGTATGTGCGTTCACAGGACGGCAAAGGCGAGCCGCAGCAAATCACGAACGGCGCCGACACCTATTACTACGCGCCGAAATGGTCTCCCGACAGCAAAAAGCTGCTTTGGAGCGATCGGTTGCAGCGATTGCGTTACGTTGATGTCACGACGAAGGCGGTAACGCCCGTCGATCAGGATAAATATGGCGAGATCGAAAGTTATAACTGGTCGCCCGACAGTCAGTGGATTGCATGGGCACGGCCGGAAGAGAACGGCATGCCGCGCGTCTATCTTTACTCAGTCGGGAACAAACAGCAGACCGCAGTGACAGACAGCTGGTACGGCTCGGGCGAAGTGGTCTTCAGCGACGACGGTAAATATTTGCTGCTCAGTTCCGCACGTGATTTCAAACCGACTTTTGGCGACGAGGAGTTCGCCAACGTCTATCGCGACATGGAGCGAGTTTATCTCGTCACGCTCGCGAAGGAGACTGCAAATCCGCTCGCGCCGAAGAGCGACGAAGTCGGCAAGGCGGAAGAAAAGCGCAAAAAAGAAAAGGCAAAAGAAGCTGAAGAGAAAAAGCCGGAGGCGAGCCCAAGTGCCACAAAGCCCGAAGAAAAATCAAAGAAGCCAGTCGTCGTTAAAGTGGACACGGACGGGATTCAGAACCGGATTGTCGGTCTGGAAATTACGCCGGGAAATTATCGCAACATCCGGATGCTGGATGACGGGAGGATCTTGTATCTCCGCCGCACGGCCGCTGATGAAGTCGGCGAAGATGAAGAAGATCTTTTCGCCGAAAAGGACAAGAAATCGCACCTCTGCGTTTACAACGTCGACGATCGCAAGGAGACCGTGCTCGGCGACGCGAACAATTACCAGATCACGTTCGACGGCAAAAAGATGCTGGTAAAAATCAAAAAGGACTATGCCATCATCGACGTCCCAAAAGACAAGCTCGAAACCAAGGATCACGAGCACAAGATCGAAGGCCTCGACATGCAGTTAGATCGGCATGCCGAGTGGCGGCAAATCTATTTCGAGTGCTGGCGGCACATGCGCGACTTCTTCTTCTCGCCCACCATGAACGGCGTCGATTGGAAAGCGATGCGCGACAAATACGCCGCGCTACTGCCGTTCGTGAATCATCGAAACGATCTCACTTACTTGTTAGGCGAGCTCATTGGTGAATTGAATAACGGTCATACCTACGTCGCCGGCGGCGAACGTCCGGACACGCCTCGCATCAAGCTCGGGCTGCTCGGCGCGGAATTTTCCCGCGACCCGGCCACACGCGCCTATCGCATCGAGCGCATTTTACCGGGAGAAAACTGGAACAAGCACACGCGCTCGCCGCTGACGGATGTCGGCGTGAACGTGAAACCCGGTGATTACATTCTTGCGATTAACAACACCCCGGTCGCGAGCCTGCCAAATCTTTACGACGCGCTGATCGGCACCGCCGGCAAACAAGTGATCTTGCGCGTGAATTCCAAACCAACCGATGCCGGAGCGCGTGACGTGACCGTTGTGCCCACCGACAACGAAGGGCCGCTTTACTATATCGATTGGGTGCAAAAGAACATCGATTACGTGAACAAAAAAACGGGCGGAGAAGTCGCCTATCTGCACATTCCTGACATGGGCCGGCCCGGTTTGGACGAGTTCACGAAGCTTTACTTTCCGCAAATCAGGAAGCACGCGCTCATTGTCGATGTTCGAGGTAATGGTGGCGGCTTTGTCTCGCCGCTGGTGATCGAACGACTGCGGCGCGCGCTCGTAATGGTCGGGATCGCGCGCAACGGCATGCCGCAAACCGATCCGCCGCAAACGTTCACGGGCCCCATGGTGACGCTGATTAACGAATTCTCCGCGTCTGATGGCGATATTTTTCCGTACCGCTTTAAAACGCTTGGGCTCGGCAAACTCATCGGCAAACGCACCTGGGGCGGCGTCATCGGCATCCGCGAGTCGCTGCCGCTCGTCGACGGCGGTCAATTCTTCAAACCAGAATTCGCCATTTACTCAAAGGATGGCAAACAATGGATTGTCGAAGGCCACGGAGTCGATCCTGACATCGTCGTCGATAATGATCCTGGGAAAGAATTCAAAGGCGACGACCAGCAACTAGACCGGGCGCTCCAGGAAATCCGGGAAGAACTAAAAACAAAACGCTACGAGCTACCATCGCCCCCACCCTGGCCGAACCGCAACCCTGCCGGCTAATCGGAGCACAGGCATCTTGCTGTGAGGCCGGCGGGCATCTTGCCTGGCGAGAAGAAAGCTCTCCACTAGGCGAGACGCTCGGTTGCCCACAGCCCAGATGCCTGTGCTGCTTCATCTGGACATCCGGTTTCACCTCCCCCGAATTTTTCGACCTCGACTGCGAGCCAACACGACCGGGAAATCGCCTTACCTTTCATTTTCGCAACGTTTAAACTCTTCGAGAACGCGTGGTTTCAACAACGCCAGGGCACGCTTGATCGGCAGCAATGGGAAGGTTGGGATGTTTACATTCGCATCTATTTTCATCGGCCTGGCGTGAAGACGTGATGGTCGATGCGAAAGATGGCGTTCGCGCCCAGTTTTCGAAATTACGTCGAAGCGACTGGGCCGGTCAGCGGAGTCATGTCAATCGGCAAAATGATTCGCACCAAATAACGGTCGGTTCCTTCTGCTCTGCAGCGAAATGATGTTGCAGGTTTTAAACGCAACCGCTTAACTTGAAAACACGCGACACGGCGTCGTGGCGCGAAACCTAAAGGAGAGGATTTTCCGCATTCCAGGAGGGAAAATGGAGCACGCTTTTCCCAACCGAGCCGAAGCCGGTCGCCTGCTTGCGGAGAAACTCGTCAAGTATGCGGGTCGCGATGACGTAATTGTGCTAGGGCTGCCACGGGGCGGTGTGCCGGTGGCGTTCGAAGTCGCGCAGCGACTTGGCGCACCGTTCGACGTTTTTATCGTGCGCAAACTTGGTGTTCCCGGCTTTGAAGAACTGGCTGCCGGCGCGATAGCTTCCGGCGGTGTGCGCGTTTTCAACGAAGATGTCATGCGGGCAATACCCCATGCAGAGGAGGCCATCGAAGCGGTGACCGCGAAGGAGACAGCCGAACTCGAACGGCGCGAACACATTTACCGTGAAGGACGGCCCGCGCCTGAGCTGCGCGATCGAACCGTGATTCTGGTGGATGACGGATTGGCGACAGGCGCAACCATGCGTGCTGCCGTTAAAGCGCTGCGACAGCGCGGCGCGGCAAAAATTGTCGTAGCCGTGCCAGTCGGCCCGCCAGACACTTGCCGTGAGATCGAACAAGAAGCCGATGAAACAATCTGCCTGAGCACGCCCCCATTCTTCCAGGCCGTCGGCCAGTATTACGAAGATTTTTCGCAGACCAGTGACGAGGACGTGCGCGAGTTACTGACCCAGGCCGCGCAAGATGTCTCTGAGCGAAACCAAACGGATCAACAATGACAGACGCCGAACTTGTTCGCGAAATCGCGCAGCCACTCTCTGGCGGCTCCGACGATTGCGCCAAGCTGCTGGAGCTGTAAGGGATGAATGAAGTACAAATTCATGCCGGGCACGCAGTTCTCTCTGGAAACTTAACAATTCCCGATAACGCCGTTGGACTGGTACTCTTTGCGCACGGCAGCGGGAGCAGCAGGCACAGTCCGCGCAATCAATTCGTGGCGCGCACGCTAAATGATGCCGGGCTCGCCACGCTGTTGTTTGACTTGCTCACGCCGGAAGAGGAAGCGATCGACACGTACACTCGCGAGCACCGATTCAACATCGGTTTGCTGGCAGAGCGCCTTGTGCACGCCACGAAACGTGCGAAGCAGCAAGAGCAAACGCGCAATTTGCGCGTCGGCTATTTCGGCTCGAGCACGGGCGGAGCTGCTGCTCTTGTTGCAGCTGCCGAGATTTCACAAGATGTCGGCGCTGTGATTTCACGTGGTGGACGCCCCGATCTGGCCGGCGACGCGTTGCCAAAGGTCAGGGCGCCGACCTTGCTCATCGTCGGCGGCAATGACGACATTGTAATCGAACTGAACGAAATGGCGCGCGATCAGATGCGCTGCGAAGTGAAACTGGAGATTGTTCCCGGCGCGACGCATCTCTTCGAAGAACCGGGTGCGCTGGAACAAGTCGCCAAGCTGGCAAGCGATTGGTTCGTCAATCACATCGGCGTGGACGGCGCCAGACGTTGATTGTCATTCCGAGCGAAGTCGAGGAATCTCGGATTGTAAGCTTAAAGGTAGCTTCGCGGGATCCTTCGACTCCGCTCAGGATGACACGCTTTTACCTAGCCGCGTCCTTCGTCATTTAAGCATTCGGACTTCCTTCGTCATTCGTCATTTGCGAGCCGCGTCCGTAGCAAAGCGAAGGCGAGTGCTTCGTCATTCTTCCTTGTATGTCACCACTCTTCCCCACAAACTTTTCGTCCCCCAAATGCCGGCGCGCAAACATTCCAGTTGCACGATTTGGCTGTGATCGACAAACAGGTTCACATCTCCGCCGTAGTTTTTGATGTACCACGCAAACACATCCGGATCGGCGGCTTCGAACATAAGCTTTTCCATACCGATTGCGTCGATGAACTTCGCGGGTACGTCGGTGCGCCAGGGATCAACATTTTCTGTAATGCCTTCGCTCTCGATCATTATGATCTCCGCGCCGGCTTCGAGAAATCGCTTTGCCTGCGCGATCGCCCAGCTCGGGTCGCGGGTACCTTCCGCTTTTAGTTCTGCAGCCGCGGTGGCGCCTCCTGCGCCGAATTGGATCCCAACTTCCGGTTTCGCTTTTAATCCGGATTTGCACACCAATTCAATTAGCCGCAGCCAATCGTCACTTGGAATGGAGACGAACCCGGCCGAAATCTCGAGGACATCGAATCCGAGCCGTTCGCATTCGGCAACATACTGCCGCACGGCATCGCCGCCCTGGACAAGCACGCGCTCGATGAAGCCACCGGTGCAAACGAGCACATCGTATTTATGACAGAGCTCGATGATATCTCGCACTGCTCGCTCCGGCATTAGCGCAAATGAACCTCCCGCAAATTTTAGCGAATCAACGTACGCGCCTATTGTTTCGAATAAATCCTCAAGGTATCGCCGGCCAACTACCGAGTAGTACGGTCCACGAATTTCCGTTAAGCCGCGCTTCCGCGGCTTGGCCTCGCGCTCGTTGACCCGCATAAAAGGAAAACTGCGCTGAGGCTGCTTCGATTTCGTTCGCTTCATCGCTGCCTCATATTGAAAACGTCGACTGAGCACGCATTGGCTGTCTGGGGAGCACAGGCCGCCGGCCTGTAGTTCGCGGCAGCTTGCCGCGAACCGCATTCCATAGCCCTCGAATTTGGATCGGCGCAGCGATTCTGTCGCAAAGCCGCTGGCCTGTAGCCGGAGTCGCTGACTCCGGCGGCCGCGGTCCAGCGACCGGGTAGAACTACGCAGGCAGCACAGTCGAGAGCGTGACTTCGCTGTCGATGGTCTGCTCGGATACGTTTTCTACAGTGGCGCCGACTTTTGAGCCGTCACGACCAACTATCCAGACTTGTTGGCCTTGTTCGAAGGGGCCGCGGGCCATTACCTTGAGTAAAATACCCTCCTCGGTAACCGGATTTTTGAGTACCTCTACACAGATTGCGTCGGTTTCCCCGAAGTCCGCCAGCAGCCTCAATTTATCGTCTATTTTCGGCGTCTTCATTGCCAGGCAAGTTGTACGTGACGCAAAACTAAATCGCTACTCGCGCTTCCTGCGAGCGTGTCGGGGCTTACAAACGAATCATTCACAATGGCCCACTATCGCATCACACAAATCGACGACTATGAACCACTCATTGGACAGGAAACGGTTGAGCGTATTCGGCAGAAGGCCGCCAAATTGAAAGGCTTGCGCGTCGCCAATTTCAATTCCACCTACTACGGCAGCGGCGTGGCTGAGACTATTTCCTCGCTCACACTACTCATGAACAGCCTTGGATTGCGCACTGAGTGGCGCGTCATCCAGGGAACTGCCGATTTTTTCTCGATCACGAAGAAAATGCACAACGCCCTCCAGGGCGCAAAGATCAATCTCTCCAGCATCAAAAAAGAAATTTTCGAGCAAGTCATTTACGAGAACAGCGTGCGCAATTTTCTCGAGCACGATTTTGTTATCGTGCACGACCCGCAGCCGCTTCCGTTGATCGACCATTACAAAAAGAAATGCCCGTGGATCTGGCGTTGTCATCTCGACCTATCACGGCCAAACGCCGAAACCTGGAAGTACCTGCGGCGCTGGATCGATCAATACGACGCGGTGATTCTGAGCTGCAAGGAATTCGCTCATGAGATGAACCCGCCGCAGCGCGTAATGATGCCGGCGATCGATCCGTTCACGATCAAGAACCGTGAACTGAGCGACCAAGAGATCAACGAACGCCTGGCGCACTACGAGATTCCCTCTGATTTGCCGCTGGTCGTCCAAATTTCGCGATTTGACCCGTGGAAAGATCCCAACGGAGTAGTGGAAGCATTCAAGCTCGCCCGCAAGAAAATCGAAGCACGGCTGGTCTTGCTGGGCAACTTCGCGACTGACGACCCCGAGGGTGAAGACATTTTTAATTCGCTCCGCGCCTGCCGGGATGAGCGGATATTAATTCTGACCAGTGGCGACGACACGGCTCTGGTGAATGCGCTTCAAACGCGTGCGGCGGTGGTCATGCAAAAATCGTTGCGTGAAGGTTTTGGATTAACGGTAGCTGAAGCGATGTGGAAAGGGACGCCGGTAATTGGTGGAAACGAGGGCGGGATCCGCTACCAGATCAAAAACGGCGTGAACGGGTTTCTCGTCTCATCCGTCGCAGAGGCAGCCCAACGAATAGTAGAGCTGCTCAGTGACAAGAATCTGCGCGACGAAATGGGCCGCAAGGCGCGTGAGACGGTACGAAGAAGTTTTCTTCTGACGCGTTACCTCGAACAACATCTCGATCTCTTCGACGCGCTGTAAACCGAGCTGAGGCCGGTCGGGTTTGCGAATTGGGCGCTGAAAATCTGCTAACGCGTCTCCACCAGTTCACGAGGCTGCGCGACGTGCGCTTCGGCTTTGTCGCGTTTAAGAACGCGATACAAAAACCAGACAATGAAACAGTTGGCCAGCAGAATGAGCACGCCCACCAACCCCGGCCGATGCCAAAGATGACGAACCTCAAGTGGAATCAGCGACGCAGTCGCGAAAATCATTAGTAACTCCGCCCAGCGTTGCTGCATGTAAACGCCGATTCCTTCTGTGAAAAGAACCGCTGAATAAAAAAGCGCAAGAAGACCGGTGGCCCGGAGCGTGCCGCCGGCAAGCACCGCTTGCAGTTTGTGGAGCAAAAAGGCAACCCCTTTGCTATGCTCGAGCAGGATTTCATCGGCAATCCAGTTGGACAAGGCATCCATCCAGCGAGTCCGCGCGTTCAGAAAAAGCATCGAAATGCCGAGGATCAGGAGCAAGAGGCCCTTGGCAATCTTGAAGAGCGCGATCAGCTTGAGATAGCGAACACGACGCGCTCCCTGCAAAATCGCAGGTTCGTGCGTGGGCTTGGTCATTGTTCAACTCTTCGCCCAATTTCGTTAAATGCACAATTTGTGGATAGCGCCCCAGGATGGTTGGCATTTGGATCCCGGACATATCGCACCCAATCTGTCATGTCCGCCACGGCGGATTCGTCCGGTGGCGAATTGAGCGAAGCGCCTGCCAAGCCATAGCTTTATGCGAAGGCTGGAAACATCTCTGGCTGCCATGGAACGCTGCCAAACCAGAGGACTAGAGATTCTTCTCCCGCGACTGCGGGATCAGAATGACAGAAAGGAGGCCGCTCTACTCGGCAATGATGGGACTCTCCCGGCAGCAAATTTCCAGCTTGTTGCCATCCGGGTCCTCAAAAAAGAACGCATAGTAGCCAGGACTGTAATCAGCACAGATTTCCGGCCCTTCAAGCGTCTTGCCGCCGGCTTCGCGCACCAACTTCGCCAGTCGATCCACTTCTTCACGGGTATCTGCCCAAAATGCGATACGGGTGCCGTTTGGTTGATGGTTCTTGTCCTCTTGGAAACAAAAAAATTCCGAGGGTCTGTCACCACCAGCAGCGTAAAATGTATGAAAATCTTCGCCTGGACTCTCGTGCGTAAACCCAAGCTGCGGCAGAAATTTTCCGTAGAACTCTCTTGCCACCTCCATGTCCTTCACCCGCAAATCGATGTGATCAAAGCAACGCTTTTTCATTTTGTGATTCTCAATTCGTTCGCGTCGCAATTCAATCGTTCCATGTAACACGGGCTTCCAGCCTGTCTCGTCGAGCGGGCATCTTGCTCGCAGGACAACAACAGGCTGGAAGCAGCTGGAAGCCTGTTCGAGGGATCAGGCAAGATTCCCGAGTTACCCGACGTTCACACGACTATTAGCGGCAAACATAGATGAAGCGAACTCTCTTCGCAGACCAACTGAAGGCGCTTCGCGCAGCTGCGCTAGACCGACATCTTCGCGAAATAGACAGTCCCCAAGGGCCGGAGATAGAAATTGCAGGCCGCAGGCTTCTGAACTTTTCCTCGAACGATTACCTCGGGCTTGCAAATGATTCCCGACTCCGTGAAGCGGCGATCGCTGCCATCAACGAATTCGGAGTCGGCGCAGGCGCCTCGCGGCTGATCAGCGGCACGCAATCGCCACATCTGCGTTTGGAACGCGCGCTGGCTGAATGGAAAGGCACTGCGACTGCGCTTTGTTTCAGTAGCGGATATGCCGCGGCGCTCGGGTCGATTCCGGCGCTAGTCACGAAAAATGATGTTGTCCTGCTCGACAAACTCTGCCACGCCTCACTCATTGACGCCGCAAGGCTGAGCGGCGCGATTGTGCGCATCTTTCCACACAATAATCTACGCAAACTCGAGAGCCACTTGGAATGGGCTCGGCGCGAACATTTCGGCAAGCGCGTTCTCATCGTGACGGAGTCCGTCTTTTCCATGGACGGTGATCGCGCGCCGTTGCGCGAGCTGGTTCAGCTAAAAAGACGGTTTAATGCGTTCCTGATGATGGATGAAGCGCATGCGGTGGGCGTGATCGGTCCGCACGGCCGCGGCCTCGTGGCCGAAGAGAAGTTAAGTGACGCCGTCGATGTGCAGATGGGCACGTTGAGTAAGGCGTTCGGCGCAAGCGGCGGATACATCTGCGGCTCTCACCACCTGATTGAATGGTTGATTAATCGGGCGCGCTCCTTCATTTATTCCACCGCGCCGCCGCCCGCAATCGCAGCGGCAGCCCTGGCTGCTGTGAATTTTCTTTCATCTTCAGAAGGAGAAACACGAAGGCTTCTGCTTTGGGAGAGAATCAGATTGATGAGGAAGCTTCTTCTGCCATCCGCGCGCAAGGCTATCAACTATCAGCTATCAACTATCAACTCAAATGAAGGAAGCGCGATCTTTCCGTTGCTCGTTGGCGATGAGCAGAAAGCCCTTAATTTGGCCGCTGCACTCAAGACCGAAGGATTCCTCGTCCCGGCGATTCGCTACCCGACGGTGGCAAAAGGCTCAGCGCGTTTGCGTATTACGGTGACCGCTGCACATCAAGAGGATCAAATCCGCTCGCTCAGTGAAGCGATCAGGAACATAACGAATTCGAAATGACAAATGACGAATGTCTAATGACGAAAGAATGACGAAATCCGAACGACGAAAAGAAAATGCATGCGGTCATTCGTCGCTAGTGCTTCGGCATTTTCTAACCATCTAGAAACCGCTCCAGGATTGGTCTTAGTTTTTCAACTGTCGCTTCCGGCCAAAGCTTGCGGTCGGTGATCAGCGCCGTGTCCAACGCGAAGTGTTCCGGCCAGTTCGGCTCCGTGGGTATTTGCGGGATCACGTCCACAATCACTTTCCTCGCCGTCTCTGCATTTGCCAGTAAATGACTGAGGACGGTCTGCGCCGAGACGGGTTCTTCTTCGACTTTCCAGCAATCGTAATCGGTGATCATGGCCATTGTCGCGAATGCGATCTCCGCTTCGCGCGCCAGTTTTGCTTCTGGAAGATTCGTCATCGCGATCACGTCGAAGCCGTTTCGACGGTTAAATTCAGATTCCGCGCGCGTGGAAAACGCAGGGCCGTCCATGTTCACGTAAATGCCACCATTGTGAACCGTAACTCCGAGAAATCTGGCTGATTCTGCGATGAGATTGCGCAGGTTTGCGCTGATCGGTTCAGCGAATCCGACGTGCGCCGCAATGCCCTCGCCAAAAAACGTATGAGCCGCGCGCCGGCTGGTGCGATCATAAAACTGCGAGGGTAAGACCACATCCCGCGGCGCATATTTCTCCTGGAGACTGCCTACTGCCGCGACCGAGATGATCCAGCGAACATTGAGCAACCGGAGCGCATAGATATTGGCGCGATGATTAATTTCGTGCGGCAGAATACGGTGACCGCGGCCGTGCCTCGGCAAAAAATAAACCTGACGCCCGCTTAATTTTCCTGCAACAAGCACGTCCGATGGCGTTCCAAACGGTGTGTCCACCTTGTGTTCAGTGGCGTCTCGTAATTCCTCAATCTGGTACAGACCGCTGCCGCCGATGATACCAATCGCTGGAATGGTTTCATTCATGAGTGCCGCGATTTAAGACACGAATTACACGAATTGTCACGAACCTCGTTGGGCTTTCAGGCAATTCGTGTGAGTTGGTGAAATTCGTGTCGTGTCTTGGACGAACGCGGACGGGGCGTGTATCATTTTGGCCCGGCCATGCCAAAATTTTTTATCAAGACCTATGGCTGCCAGATGAACGAGCGCGACTCGGAACAGGTTGCGCATTCGCTCTTGGCGCGAGGCTATCAGCGGGTCTCAAAAGAATCAGAAGCCGACGTCGTGCTCCTGAACACGTGCAGCGTGCGCGATACGGCTGACCAGAAGGCGCTGGGGAAAATGGGAATGCTGGGACGACTTGCCAAAGAACGGCCGCACGTTGTGTTTGGATTCCTCGGTTGCATGGCCCAGGCACGCGGTGGCGAACTGCTGAAAGGTTTGCCGCATGTCGATCTTGTCTTGGGAACGCAGAAATTTCACCGGGTCGCGGAGTACGTGGAGGAACTGGTAGCGAAGAAAACCACGCGCGCGGCCGGGATCATCCGGCATTCGCCGGACTACAGCAGAATGGATGATTTGCGGTTTTCGATCGTGGACGTCGCTGAAGAAACCGGTTCGCAATCGACGATCCGGGAACAGCAACTCACGCCAAGGCAGGCGACGGCGTTCGTCTCGATCATGCAGGGATGCAACATGCACTGTACATTCTGCATCGTTCCGCAGACGCGTGGCGCGGAGCGCAGCCGCTCCATTGGCGAAATTGTGACGGAAGTGCGCGATCTCGTGTCGCGAGGCGTTAAAGAAATCACGCTGCTCGGGCAAATCGTGAATCTGTACGGTCGCCACGAGTTTCCGAAGATCGACAATAAATCTCCATTTGTGCGATTGCTCGAAACCGTTCACGAGGTAGAAGGCCTCAAGAGGTTGCGTTTCACGTCGCCCCACCCTATCGGCTTCCGCGACGACTTAATCGATGCCATCTCGCGTTTGCCGAAACTGACTGAGCATGTTCATCTGCCGTTGCAATCTGGCTCCAACAGAATTCTCAAAGCGATGCATCGCGCATATACGGCAGAAAAATACGTTGATCTCGTCCGGCGAATTCGACGGGCGCGCGACGGCATTGCGATTACCACCGACATTATCGTCGGATTTCCCGGCGAAACAGAAGACGATTACAAGCGAACACGCGATTTGGTGGAGGAAATCCAGTTTGATAACGCTTTCGTGTTTCGTTATTCGCCGCGGCGCGACACGTCAGCGGCGGAGATGACGGGTCAAATCGATGAGCGCACCAAAGAAGAGCGCAACCAGGATTTGCTCCGGCTTGTTAATGAGTCAACGCGACGCGCCGGCGAGAGACTCGTCGGTCAACGTGTGGAAGTTCTCTGCGAAGGGCCGAGCAAAACAAACCCGGCCCGCCTGATGGGCCGAACGCGCACCAACAAAATTGCCGTGTTTCCGCCTTCGCCAAGGCTACGGCGGACAGGTGAAGGCGACAACGAACTGATCGGAGAACTGGTGGATATCCAAATCGAGCGAGCCAACGGTTTCAGTTTGTATGGCACGCCGATTAAAGTAGCGCATGCCTCCGGCTTGCCTTCTTTGGAGCGCAAGCCGGAGGCATGCGCTACTCTGGCAATATTTTGAAGTTGCGGCGCAATCGCAGGTTGAAAACTTGCGCCACCTTATCCAAACTCACACGCCATTAGCGAATTTTTACGCATGATTTACGAGCTCTCTTTGCACACCGCAGGAATCATCGTGAGCGCATTTCTCATTCTGATCGGTTTGCTCGGATTACTAAAACCGAACTTCGCCAGTGTTGTTCAGCGCTTTCCGCGCTCTCGCGTTGCAGGAGTCATTTTGCTCACCGTTTGTCTTCTTTGGACGTTTTGGCTGCTCGCCACGATTCAGATGGGTGAATTCTCCAGCTTTCGTCGCCCCCTGCTTATTGCGTTGCCGATTGGTTATGTGCTCGTCCTGCGTTTTGTCGATGAGTTTCTGGCGGTACGCGCCCTTGGAATTCTTTGTCTGCTCGCGGCGGAACCGCTGCTGGATGCTGCCTTTCTGCGTTACGAAACGAGCCGACTGCTAATAACCGTGTTTGCTTATCTGCTGATCATCGCCGGCCTATTCTGGGTCGCAATCCCGTACGTCCTTCGCGATCAAATCAACTGGAGTGCACGGAGCGTTTTTCGCTGGCGCTGTTTGCATGCTTTCGCCCTGATCTATGGCGGTGTGATTCTCACCTTCACGTTCAGGCAATATTAGGAACGTAGGGCTTTGCGCGAGCGCCCGGCCGGAAATGTTCTGCGCTGTTTTTGCACAGCGGGTTGCAAATCGACTCGGCGTAGAGACTAAAATTGTATGTTCCGGCACATTCTGGTCATCCGCGGCGGTGCGATCGGCGATTTCATTCTCACGTTGCCAGCACTTAAGGCGCTGCGCGACGCCTACCCGGATGCACGCGTCGAGATTTTTGGTTACAGGCACATCGCGGTGCTTGCTGAAAACCGATTCTATGCGCGGGCAGTACGCTCCATCGAATATGGGCCGCTCTCGAGCTTCTTCGCCAAGAATTCGGAATTGCCAGCGGAGTTGGCAAGTTATTTCGGGAGCTTCGATTTGATCATCAGTTATCTGTTCGATCCGGACAGGATCTTTGAAAACAACCTGCGTCGCTGTGGCGTTGAAAATCTACTTTGCGGGCCCGCCAAGATTGTGGAAACCGCTGTCCACGCCGCGCGCCAGCTTGCACTCCCGATCGAACAGTTGGGAATCGAAGTCGGCGATCTTACTGAAAAGGTTTTCCCTTCAATAGACGATCGACAATTCGCCAAGGGATTTCTCCAGTTCTTAAAGCAGCCGATTCTCGCGATTCATCCGGGAAGCGGCAGCACAGAAAAGAATTGGCCGCTGGAAAATTGGATCGCGCTGTTTTCAAGAAACGGCGGTGTCCCACTTACCGAAGACAAACGTGGAGAGGTGGGAAACGCTTTGTCCTTGGTCGTCATTTCAGGCGAGGCAGACAAAACCGAAGTGAGGGTCTTGGAGCGCGAGTGGAAAAATCGAGGGATCCACTTCGCAAAAGCGCTTCCGCTTCCTCACCTGGCCGCGGTGCTTGAGCGCTCGATCTTCATTGGACACGACAGCGGAATCTCGCACCTGGCCGCAGCCGCGGGCGCAAATTGCGTTCTGCTTTTTGGTCCGACTGATCCCGATGTCTGGGCGCCCAGAAATAAGAACGTACAAATTCTCCGCGCGCAAAGCGGGAAACTCAGGGATCTGAAAATCGCATCGGTCCAAGCAGCTGTTGCTACCCAGCTTTAGTAATCGCTGAAAGACCCAGCCGAACATTGGCTGTAGTGTGCGTTGTCCTCAGCGCAGCAAAGCGATTTCCGCTGCGGACAGCGGACGCTACAGCATTAACGCATTTACTTACTCTTCGTAGCCGTTTGGAAATTTCAGGTGCCACTTCCAAGCGCGCTCGACGATAGCATCGAGCGATTGGAACTGCGGTCGCCAGCCAAGCTCCTTTTTGATTTTTTCCGACGAAGCGATTAACCGCGGCGGGTCGCCAGGTCTGCGTGGCTTTTCAATCGTCTCGATCTTTCGCCCGGTAATTTTGCGGCAGGCCGCGATTACCTCTCGAACACTGGAGCCGCCTCCCGTGCCGAGATTGTAGAATCCGCTGGCGGCCGCGCCAAGAGCCAGAATATGCGCGCGCGCAAGATCGACAATGTGGATGTAGTCGCGGATACATGTGCCGTCGGGCGTCTCATAATCGGTTCCGTAAATTTCGACGTTCGGCCTTTGACCAAGCGCGACCTTCAACACGTTGGGAATCAAGTGTGTTTCGGGACGATGATCTTCGCCGAGGTTCTCCGTGGCGCCGGCCGCATTGAAGTAACGCAATGAAACAAACTTCAGTGCGTGGATCCCGTCGTACCAACGGAGAATTTTTTCAAAAGCTAGTTTCGATTCGCCGTATGGGCTGACCGGACGCGGATGCGCAGTTTCGTCGATCGGCACCCGCTCCGGCGGTCCAAAAATCGCGCAGGTCGATGAAAAAATGATTCGTTGAACACCCGTCCCCACCATGGCATCCAGCAGATTCAAGCCATTGGCAATGTTGTTGCGAAAATATTTCGAAGGATCGCGCATTGACTCGGG
>QHNR01000009.1 GCA_003218475.1 Verrucomicrobiota bacterium
GGCGCGCGGATCGACGAGCAGAAAATAATTTTTAGTTCAGGCCTGCGCGCGCCTGTCTCAGCTTCGCCAGCTGCGCGGTAAAATCCGCAAGGCGCCGCCGATGCTCCTCGACAACAGCCGCCGGCGCGCGATCGATGAACGAACTATTTTGCAGTTTTACTTCGACCGTTCGCAGATCGTTTTCAAGCTTCGCAATTTCCTTGTCCAGCCGCTCTCGCTCTCGCGCCTCGTCCGCGGCGCCTACGGTTAGAAAAATCTCACCGAGCGGCGTAATGGCGACAGGGTGTCCAGCCTGCGCCCGATATTTTGGGTCTAACTCTACCTCCTCGGCATTCAACAACCGCGTCAGCGTTAGAATCTGATCCGGAATTGCTTTACTTTCTGAGCGTAAAAGAAGACGTATCTTCTTGTTCGACGGAATGTTGTATTTTGCACGAAGATTACGCCCGGTCTGTACAGTTTGATAAATGGCCGACACGAGTTGCCGCTTCTCCAAGACATCCTCCAACTCATCCAAACCAACTTTTTGCGGCGGGGATGCAAATTGAATCGAATCTTCTCCAAATCCCAGCAACAACCAGAGCTCTTCACTAATGTGCGGCATAAAGGGATGCAGCAATCGCAATATCGCCGACAGCACAAAGTCCATGACTGCCAACGCCGACTTTTTCTTCGCTTCGTCCTCACCAAAAATGTCAGTCTTGGCCGCTTCAACAAACCAGTCGCAATAATCGCTCCAAACAAAATCGTAGAGGCGTTGCGCGACTACGTTGAATTGATATTCGCGGTATGCAGCCTCGATTGCGTCGATTGTCTCGTTCAGGCGCGCCAGCACTTCGATGGCAAAGATCGACAACGCCTGAGTATCGATTTCTGGCGCGGGATCGCTCGCACCATGCATCTGACGAAAGCGCGCGACATTCCAAAGCTTCGTCGCGAAGTTACGGCCTTCTTCGATTTGTTTCTCGTCGAAGCGAATGTCCTGGCCTGTGGGCGCGATGCGCATCAGACCAAACCGCAAGCCGTCGGCGCCGTATTTGTCGATCAACTCGAGCGGATCGGGCGAATTGCCGAGCGACTTCGACATTTTGCGACCCAGCTGGTCGCGAACAATGCTGGTGAAGAAAACGTGGTGAAACGGGATGTTGTCTTCAATCGTGCTGGATTTGCCAGGCTTGAACTCGAGGCCGGCGATGATCATCCTTGCGACCCAGAAGAAAATAATGTCCGCCGCAGTTACGAGCACACTGGTTGGATAAAATTTCCTTCGCGTTTCCTGATCCATCGTCTCATACGCCCAGAGCCACGACGAAAACCAGGTGTCGAGCGTGTCTTCATCCTGAATCCAGTTCCCGGGATCAGGCGGCGGTTCGATGCCGACGTAAATTTCCCCTCCGATTTGGGATTTGGAATTTGGAACTTGAGATTTCCGGTACCACGCGGGTACCCGGTGCCCCCACCATACTTGTCGGCTGATGCACCAATCGCGGATGTTCTCCAGCCACTGAGCGTAAACCTTCTCCCAGTGCGCGGGAAAAAAGCGGATAAGATGATCGCGCACTACGGCGAGCGCCTCTTTCGTTTTTGGGTAGCGCAGAAACCATTGCTCGCTGATCCGCGGCTCGATTGGCACGTCGCTGCGATCGCTGAACCCAACATTGTTTTCATACGGCTCCGTTTTCGCCAGCGCTCCCCTCGCCTGCAGTAGCTCCGCGGCTTTTTCTCGCGCTTCGAATCGGTCCAGCCCATTCAACTCCGGAACTGCTGGACAATTGATGCGTCCATCCGGATGCAGCACATCGATGATCGGCAGGTCGTGACGCTGGCCGATCTCGAAGTCGAGTGCATCATGCGCAGGCGTAACTTTCAGAACGCCAGTGCCGAATTCGGGATCAATCGCTTCATCGGCGATGATGGGAATCTTCTCGCGCGCGAGCGGACGCCAGGCGTGTTTGCCTAAAAGATCGAGGTATCGTTTGTCGCGGGGATGAAAAGCCATCCCGGTATCGGCCATGATCGTTTCCGGCCTGGTGGTTGCCACTTCGAGAAAACGACCTGGCTCTTCCACTATCTCGTAGCGAACGAAATAGAGTTTTCCTTTTTGCGGCCTCGAAATCACCTCTTCGTCCGAGACCGCGGTTTGCGCGACTGGGTCCCAATTGATCATTCGACGGCCGCGATAGACCAGCCCCTTGTCGTAAAGCTCGACGAAAGCTCGTTGCACGGCAGCGGCATAAGCCTCATCGAGCGTGTAGCGTTGGCGCGACCAATCACATGAACAACCCAGCCGCTTGAGCTGTTCGATAATGATGCCGCCGTGTTTATCCTGCCATTCGAGAACACGTCGTAAAAATTCCTCGCGACCAAGATCGTGTCGCGTTTTGTTTTCAGTTCGCCGCAAATATTTCTCGACTGCAGTCTGCGTCCCAATTCCGGCGTGATCCATTCCGGGCAGCCAAAGGACTTCAAAGCCCTGCATGCGAGCACGGCGGGCAAGAATGTCCTGAATCGTATTGTTGAGCACGTGGCCAAGCGTAAGCACACCTGTGACATTGGGCGGCGGCATCACGATTGAGAACGGCGGCTTCGAGGATTTCGCGTCCGCAATGAAAGCCTGATCATCGATCCATCGCTGATACCACTTCGGTTCGACCGCTTTCGGATCGTATCTCTTGGGGAGTTCCGCCATTTGCGATCAATCATCCGAAACTCGACGACGTTTGCAAATTGCCAACGCACCTTTGTGCCACAGATTCCGCCTCTCCATTGGTGAAGGGAGAGGACTGAGGTGAGGGATCGCTCACGCGCCGGAAATCAACCCTCACCCTATCCTCTCCGTTTGAAAGGGCGAGGCGCTGCTGTTTGCAGCGTGCGGCCATCGCCATGAGTTTCCTGCTGCATGAATGACCCGCGGCCCGTTGGCGTTTTCGATTCGGGGATTGGCGGCCTCACCGTGGTGAAGGCGCTGCGCGATTTATTGCCAAACGAAAGCATTTGTTATCTTGGCGACACGGCGCGTGTTCCTTACGGCCCGAAAAGCTCCGAAACGGTGCAACGCTACGCAGTCGAACTGGCGGGAATGCTGATGCGGAAGAATGCGAAGGCGCTCGTTGTCGCGTGTAACACGGTTTCATCAGTCGCGCTGCCGTTGTTGGCAAACAAATTTTCCGTGCCCGTAATCGGAGTTATTGAACCTGGAGCGCGAGCTGCACTACAAGCGACACGCAATCGGCACATCGGCGTGATCGGAACCCGAGCGACGATTCGCAGCGGCGCGTACGAAAAGGCATTGCGCGCAACCGACAATAATGTGCGGGTGAGCAGTCGCGCTTGTCCGTTGCTGGTCCCGTTAATCGAAGAAGGATTGCTCGACGATGCGGTGACGGATCAAATGATTATGCGTTATCTCCAGCCTCTGCTTGCCGACGGAATCGACACGCTTGTGCTTGGTTGCACACATTATCCGTTGCTCGCCGGCGCGATCGCACGAGTGGTCAACCGCCAAATCACACTAGTCGATTCCGCGCAAAATTGCGCCCACGCAGTAGAAGAAATGCTGGATCGACAATCACTGCGCGCGGCGCCTCCAAACAACGCTCAGCTATACGTTGCCCTCACTGACGCGGCCGATAATTTTCTCAACGTCGCCCGCGACGCGCTGGAGTTGAGTTTCGGCGAGGTCGAGCTCCAACCCTTGCCATAGATTTTGGCAGACTTTCGACCACGAGACCGTAGGAGCGGTCGATCATTTTTCGCAACTCAGCACTAGGGATGCCACTCTCAATCTCGACAGTGTTCCAATGTTTCTTGTTCATGTGATAACCCGGACTAACTTGCTCGTAACGACCGCGGAGGTCGAGTGCCCAATCAGGGTCGCATTTTAAGTTCACGGTGCTCGGCATTTCATCGAGAACTGCTAATGCGAACATCTTTCCACCGACTTTGAACACAAGAACATCGGGCCCGAATGGCGTTCCTTCAGTTGCGCGTGGTTTGCTCAAACAGTACTCACGGAACTGCGCGAGATCCATCACACGAGCCGTTCCCGTAAGATTGCCGGCAGATCCTTGAGTGCGACGCGTTCCTGTCTCATAGAATCGCGATCGCGCAAAGTGACAGTGTCGCGCAGTGCAGGGTCCTTCGCTCCGAGCGTCTCAAAATCAACAGTCACTCCGAAGGGAGTGCCAATTTCATCCTGACGCCGATATCGGCGGCCGATGGCACCACTCTCGTCATAGAAAACGGTCATATCCGGCCGCAACACATCGACAATCGCTTTCGCTTTTGCGACCAGCTGCGCGTTGTTCTTTAGCAGCGGGAATATCCCGGCCTTGATTGGGGCAAGTCGCGGATGAAATCGCAGCACCACACGCGCTTCCATTTTACCTTTTTCGTCCGGTGCTTCGTCCTCTGAATATGCCTCGCAGATTAACGCCAGCACGGTGCGATCGACGCCTGCGCTCGGTTCTACAACATGCGGGACAAATCTTTGTTTTGTTTCTTCGTCAAAATATTCGAGCGATTTTCCACTTGCTTGTTGATGCTGCGACAAATCGTAATCAGTGCGGTAAGCAACCCCTTCGAGTTCCTGAGCGCCAAACGGAAAATCATATTCAATGTCGTAAGTTCCTTTTGAATAAAAAGCGCGCTCTTCGTCCGGAACCGTCCTGACATGCAACTTGTCACGCGGGATACCGATGTTCTCGTAAAACTTCAGACGTTCTTCCTTCCAATACTCGAGCAATTCCATTCCTTGCTCGGGTCGGCAAAAATATTCCAGCTCCATCTGTTCGAACTCGCGCGAGCGAAAAGTAAAATTGCGTGGGTTAATTTCGTTGCGAAACGCTTTGCCGATCTGAGCGATGCCGAACGGCAATTTTTTTCGTGAAACTTCCAGAATATTTTTGAACTGGACGAAGATGGACTGCGCTGTCTCAGGACGCAGGTAAGCGATGGAGCTTTCATCTGCCGCGGCACCCACATGCGTTTCGAACATCAGATTGAACTGGCGCGCTTCGGTCAGGTCTTTGCCACCGCAATTTGGGCATTGCTTGCCCCCCTTTTTCTCGATGAGCTGGTCTAGCCGCAGATGCGCCTTGCATGATCGGCAATCGATCATCGGATCGGAGAATCCCTCTACGTGTCCTGATGCCATGAGAACTTCGGGGTGCGTCAGGATCGCGCCGTCCATCCCGACCACGTCCTCGCGTTCGTGGACCATCACGCGCCACCAATAATTCTTAAGGTTGCGCTTTAGTTCGACGCCGATTGGGCCGTAATCCCAGGCGCCGTTGAGGCCACCATAAATTTCGCTCGATTGAAAAATGAAGCCGCGTCGCTTGCAGAGACTGACGATTTTGTCCATGCGTTGCGAGTCTGCCTTGGGATTCATAAATCAGCGTTATTGAGCCACAGATTTACACAGATTGCACAGATCAAAAGGCGTTGTAGAGGCGCTCGGCGCGGCGAGCGCCTTGAATTTAGATCGGCGTTTGACACAAACGCCGCTACAACATGAAGTGAGCTACGTCTGCGTTTCGACTTTGACCTCGGTCTTCACCGAATTCGCGATGAAGCATTGCTCGTGCGCGCCATGATTCATCTCCTCGATTTCTTGCTGCGATGGTTGTTTGTCGCCGGAGAATTTGAGCCGCTGCCTTAGAGTCACACGGGTAATGGCAAGTCTGCCTTCAGCGTTTTTGTCCATGTGACCGATGGCGTCGTCAACATATTCGTCGAGCACGAACTTCTTTTTGCAGGCGATGGCGAGGAAGGTCAGCATGTGACAACTCGAAAGAGACGCCACAAATGCTTCCTCCGGATCGACCAATTGCGGATTGCCCAGGTAAGCAGCCGCAGCCGATGCCTGCATCTCGTGTCCGCCCTCGAATTTCCAGGTGTGATCGCGCGAATATTTCTGGTACTCGAACGGCTTGTCGCCGCGCTTCCAAGTGAGAGTGATTTTGTGTTCAGACATGCCTCTAATTAGGATGGCATTTGTTGTAGGGCAAGCGCCCGACGCTTGCCTGCATCCCGTTTGGCAGGCGACGCGCGGGGGGCACCTGGCTTGCGCTGTCTCGTGCGCTCTCTATTTTGTCCGCTTCTGAAAACGCGCGCGATTAGCTCAGTGGTAGAGCGCTTGCTTCACACGCAAGAAGTCGCAGGTTCAAACCCTGCATCGCGCACGTCTTCTCCCGCAGTTCAACATTTAGCGCTCGACTTTATAGTAGAGCGGTCGCCGCGGCGACAAGTCGCAGGTTCAAACTGGGCATCGCGCACCAGGTTTATTGTTCCAAAGCGAGGTCCAAAGGCTCACAAACAATTCTATGGCTCTCATTCAGGAAGTTCTCGAAACAGTTAAAAAACGTAATCCTAGCGAGCCTGAGTTTCTTCAGGCAGTGACCGAGGTGCTGGAATCGATCCGGCCGGTGATCGAGCGCAATAAGAAGTACCGGGATGCCAAGATTCTGGAGCGTCTGGTCGAACCGGAGCGCATGATTCAGTTCCGGGTTCCCTGGATTGACGGTGAAGGCCAGATACAGGTGAACCGCGGTTTTCGCGTACAGATGAATAGTGCGCTCGGCCCGTACAAGGGCGGGCTGCGCTTTCATCCGACGGTCTGTGCCAGCATCATCAAGTTCCTCGCGTTCGAACAAGTTTTTAAAAATTCGCTCACGGGTCTACCGATGGGCGGTGGCAAGGGTGGCGCGGACTTTGATCCGAAAGGCAAAACCGACACCGAGGTCATGCGTTTCTGTCAATCGTTTATGACCGAGCTCTTTCGCCACGTCGGTCCCAATACCGACGTGCCTGCGGGCGACATCGGCGTCGGCGGTCGGGAGGTGGGATATCTTTTTGGCCAATACAAGCGGTTGGCTAACGAGTTTACTGGTGTGTTGACTGGCAAAGATCCTAATTGGGGTGGCTCACTCATGCGGCCGGAGGCGACTGGTTACGGCGCAGTTTATTTCGCGGAGGAAATGCTCAAAACACGCAATGAAACCATTGAGGGCAAAGTTTGTACGGTCTCGGGAGCGGGCAATGCCGCGCAATTCACTGTAGAAAAATTGATCGAGTGCGGCGCGAAGCCAATCACCATGTCCGATTCCAGCGGGTTTATCTACGACAAGAACGGACTCACCGAAGAGAAGCTAGCCTTTGTTAAAAGCATCAAAAATGTGCGCCGAGGACGCATCGACGCCTATGCGAAAAAATTTCGTGCGAAATACGTGGCCGGTCAGCGGCCATGGGGACTTAAGTGTGACTGCGCGTTTCCGTGCGCGACGCAAAACGAAATCACCGGCGAAGATGCAAGGAAATTGGTCGAGAACGGTTGCTATCTGGTTTCTGAAGCGGCCAACATGCCGACTATCCCAGCCGGAGTGGATCTCTTCCTCGAGAAAAAGATTCTTTTCGGTCCTGGCAAAGCGGCGAATGCTGGTGGCGTCGCCACATCCGGGCTTGAGATGAGCCAGAACTCGATGCGTTTGCCATGGCCGTGCGAAGAAGTTGATTCGCGTTTGCGTCACATCATGTCCACGATCTTCAAGAACGCATGGGAAACCGCCGCGGAGTACGGGCACCCGGGTAATCTTGTAGTAGGGGCGAACATCGCTGGCTTCGTGAAAGTCGCCGGCGCGATGCTTGATCAAGGGGTCGTCTAGCCGTTTTCCGGCGAACAGCCTCTTTGCGACCTGCGCGCATTTTCAATAAGAGCTAGGCGCGTAAAATGTACTCCGAATCCGTATAATGATTGTATGAAGACAAACATTGTTGATCGTGTGGATACAAAAACGGTTTCCGCAGAGCGTAAGGTCAAAACCAAACTCACATGGCCGCTATTCGGATTGGTTTTGATTTCCGTCGCTCTCGGTGCAGTGGGTTGCGAAGATTACAGCGCATACCCAGGCTACGGACCCTATTATGGAGGAGGACCCTATTATAGAGGAGGACCCTATTATAGAGGAGGACCCTATTATAGAGGAGGACCCTATTATGGCAGGCCCTACGGTGGTTATGCGGGTTCCGTCGCGGTGGAGGTTGGCGATCGGCCTTACTACGTTCACGGGCCTGGTTATTACCAAGGGCGGACGTATTACGTCTGGAAGCCGGGACATTGGGCGTCGCGGCACGGTCAGAGAGTCTGGATCCACGGCCATTACGTCGTGCGAGGATACTGATCGAGTAGTATTTTGTAGCAGCCGATACTTAAACGATTGGCTGCGTAAGACCCCATCGCGCCAGCCGGAAACGCAGAGCGGTTGCCACGCAGCCCAAGCCGTAGCGCACGCTTCTGCGAAAATTGATTGATGACGCCTCGGGCATGTATCTGGCTGGGCACGTCACTTCGCCGATCGCGCAGCCGAGGGCAACGACTTGCGCGAGGGTTTGGTTGTCGAACACAAAGTCGTTGGAATTTGCCTCCAACGGCAACCGCTCCAGCAATTGGCGCGAAAATGCGCGATAGCCTGTGTGATATTCTGAAAGTTTCGCACCGATAAGGAGATTTTCCACGAGCGTCAGGACGCGGTTTGAGATGTATTTCCACCACGGCATGCCACCGCGAAGTGCGCCTCCCCCAAGAATGCGTGACGCAAGCACACAGGGGTAAAGTCCGCTTGCTACAAGAGCCGCCATCGCAGGAATCAACTGCGGCGTGTACTGATAATCAGGATGAATCATGATAATGATATCTGCGCCCGCAGCTAGCGCGAGCCGGTAACAAGTCTTTTGGTTCGCGCCGTAACCACGATTCTCCGGATGCATCTCCACTTGCACGTGTTGCAGGGTGCGCGCGATTGCTACGGTCTCATCGTGACTGGCATCGTCTACGACGATTACAAGATCCACTATGCCGTGCGCCATGACTTCATCGTAAGTCTGACGCAACGTGCGCGCGGCGTTATACGCGGGCATTACTACCACAATTTTCTGGCCGTTGAGCATCGTCGTTCGGGCCGTCTCATAAATTTCATTCTGATCCCGCAGTCGCGGGAGAAGAATCTCAGTTCGTATTTGAACTCGTCGCCTGCAGGAATAGACAGAGATGTTTCGCTGCGCTCAACACGACAGGGCAGTTGTGACATGGTTGTAGTCGAATATGCGCCGGATCGCTATCTTGCAACTTTGATGACTACTTTTTACGACCCGAGCTGCCTCGAATATTCCAAGCCGGGCCACCCAGAACGACCGGAGCGCATCGCTCGCATCGCGCCAGTGTTAAAGCATCGGCACCCTGACTGGGAATGGCGGTCGCCGCGTGCGGCGGCGGATGATGAATTGTTGCGCGCGCATTCACGCCAGCATGTCGAACACGTCGCCAACGCGCGCGAAGATTTCGACCTCGACACGCCAGATTATCCTAACATCGCGACGTACGCGCGTTGCTCGGCCGGTGGGGCGATTGAGGCAGCACGCGCGGCGTTGCGCGGCGAATCTGCCTTTAGCCTGATGCGACCGCCCGGGCATCACGCCAAGCGCGACCGCGCGATGGGTTTCTGTTATTTCAGCAACATCGCCATCGCTGCGCTCGACGCATTGGAGAACAGCGCTGAACGCGTTGCTATTTGGGATTTCGATGGACATCACGGCAATGGCACAGAGGCGATCGTGGCGCACAATCGCCGAATTCAATTTGCGTCGATCCACCAATTCCCAGCATACCCCGGAACCGGCGCGAAATCGTTCGCGAACATCGATAACTATCCTGTCGCTCCTTTCACGAGACGAAAGCAGCACGTGGAAGTTGCAAAGCCGGCGCTGGAGAAACTGATCGCGTTCAAACCCGATCTGCTTCTTGTTTCGGCAGGATTCGATGCGTATGCACGGGACCCGCTGTTGCAATTGACTCTCGAGCGAGAAGACTTTGCGAAATTTGGCGAGTGGCTAAGCAACATCGACCATCCAGTGGCAGTGGTCCTTGAGGGCGGCTACAGCGAGGACTTGCCAGAATTGATCGACGCGTTCTTAACGTCCTGGAACGATTGAGTTGTAGTGGCGTTTGTGCCAAATGCCGAACGTATTAAACCGGCGCTCGCCCCGGCGAGCGCCTCTACAAAATCTCTACTTGACGCTTGGATTGGCAACCCGAGGCGTGCACTACTTTTTTGATTGCGTGCTCACTGCCCGCTCCAGCTTCGCCGCCGCGTTTTCGATTTCGGTGTAGCCATATTGGCGAGCTCTGGCCTTCGCCGCGAGCAACCCGCACCGATGAACATTTTTGAAATCGCCATAGGGGAACTTGTATCTTTGCTTGGTATTTTCCGGGTAATGATCGTCAATGCCCAGATGCCATTTTGCATATTCGCCGAATCCATGCAGTCGGATGAATTCGTTCTCTTCGTTTGCGGACGGCCGATGTCCGCGCCATGCGCCTTTACCGTCCGCTATGAAATGTCTCTCTTTGATGAGCTGCATGGCGAAAGCAAAAGCGTCTTCGTTTAGGGCGAGCCCTGTGCGCGGCTGAGCCAGAACGGTCTCGATCGCACAAAGCAGAATTGCGACTGCAATGGAACGGACGCGCGCACGTTTTACTATGATCGCTTTCATCGCACCAGGCGGGAAACGTTTGCCTCGGACCCAGAAGTGGCAAACAATATTTGCTTGAGCGGGCCGTAGCACAGCTTGGTAGTGCGGTCGCCGCGGCGACAGGTCGCGATGGCTGAACCAAGCCCCATTTGATTCGGTTGTCTGCCGAATTGCCGTCGCGCGCCCGGCTACTATTTTCAGCTCTGGCGATTTCGTTGCAACGAGTGAATAGTCCGTGCAACGCAAACGGGCCGTAGCACAGCTTGGTAGTGCGCTTGAATGGGGTTCAAGAGGTCGCGGGTTCAAATCCCGCCGGCCCGAGAAGATTAAATCTCTTATCGTTTTGTTTCACGTTTACATTTTACGCAGCAGCAAGACCGGTCGTCGCTATGTGGGATCGTGCGAGAACCTCGTTGAACGTCTTCGGCGGCACAAGCCGGGCCATTCCAAAGCCACCCGTCATGGCATGCCGTGGACTTTGGTCCACAGTGAAAGCTTTCTAGTCGCGCCGACGTTGCAGAAAGAGAGCGATATTACAAATCTGGCCGTGGTCGCGATGAACTCGAGTGCTTGGGTTTGTAGCGCGGTCGCCGCGGCGACAGGTCGCGGGTTCAAATCCCGCCGGCCCGAGAAGATTTGTGCCACGGATTATCACAGATGAAACACAGATTATCCTTGGCCAATATGGAACGTCATCTGCGTAAATCTGTGTTCATCTGTGGTTGAATGTTAAGTGCGGGAATCGTCGGGCTGCCAAACGTCGGTAAATCGACGCTTTTCAATGCGGTTACGCGCACGCATAAGGCGCCCGCAGAAAATTATCCGTTCTGCACGATCGATCCGAACGTCGGGGTCGTGACGGTACCCGATCCGCGACTGGCGAGAATTACGCAGATTTCCCAGTCAAAAAAAATCACGCCGACAGCCATCGAGTTTGTCGACATAGCGGGACTGGTCAAAGGTGCGAGCGCGGGCGAAGGGCTCGGTAACCAGTTCCTCCACCACATTCGCGAAGTGGACGCGATTGTGCAGGTGGTGCGTTGTTTCGAAGACAGCAATGTGCATCATGTCAGCGCGACGATTGATCCGATCCGCGATATTGAAGTGATTAATACAGAACTTGCTCTTGCAGACTTGGCTTCTTTGCAGAAACGGCGTGACCGATTACAAAAGCAACTGCACGCCGGTGACAAAACGGCAAACATCGAAAACGCCATTATTGAGAAACTGTCGACGCATCTGGATTCTGGAAAGCCCGCGATCACCGCGGAATTAAGCCCGGAAGAAAAAGCAATCGCGCGCGGATTCTTTCTGCTCACAGCAAAGCCAACGATCTTTGCCTGCAACGTAGCTGAATCCGACTTGGCAGCCATTTCACCCGGCGACCAAGGAAGCGCCACCGCACGGTATGTCGATGCTGTTCAAGATTACGCGCGCCATCATTTCGCCACCGAAGCGGTGGTGGTTAGCGCACAGATCGAAAGCGAACTCGTCTATCTCAGCGAGCAGGAGGCACTGGAGTATCTGCACAGGCTGGGCGTCGAAGATAGCGGCGTCCACGAGCTCATCCGCGCGGTGTATCACCTGCTCGGCCTGCGCACTTTTTTTACCACGGGCGAAAAAGAGACGCGCGCCTGGACCATTCACGCCGGGGACAAGGCACCCACCGCCGCCGGAACGATTCACTCGGATTTCGAGCGCGGTTTCATTTCGGCGGAAACGATTCATTACGATGATCTCGCTGCGTTCGGTTCGTTTGCGAAGGCTCGCGAAGCGGGCAAACTGCGGCTGGAAGGAAAAGACTATGTTGTGCGCGACGGCGACGTTATTTTCTTTCGGTTCAATGTGTGATTGGTAGGGCGCGTTCGCCGAGCGCGCCGGCCGACCTCCCGCCAAGTGGGTGTTCCCTACCCTTCGTACAAAATTCGCCCACAATTTTCGCAGCTCACGATTTCTTTTCCCGCTTTGACCTGCGCCGCGGTGGCAGTCGTCACTTTCATGTGACAGCCGGTACAAACGCCATGTTCGATGGCAACGACAGCCGCATCCCCCTTGCTTTTGAAGAGACGTTCGAAGCGACCGAGCGAATCCTCATCAATTTTTCCCGCCAACTCCGAGCGCTCCTTGCTTAATCCTTGTAGCTGCGACTCCAAAGCTTTCGATTTTTCCTCCAAGTCGGCTGTCTGCCGTGCGATCGAGTTTTGAGCTGCGGTTGCTTTCTTTTCTTCTTCAGCCAAGTCTGCCTTGACCTTGTCGGCGAGCACCATCAGTTCCAACTCGTCGTCTTCTATTTTCCGAATTTCATTTTCGTAACGCTCGATCTCGTGCCCGATTGCCCGAAATTCCTCATTCTTGCGTGTCTGGTATTGCTGGGTCTTGAGACGTGAGATCGTCTCGGTGCGAGTCCCAACATCCAGCTCAAGTCTCTTGCGATCGATTTCCACCTGTCGCGCTCTCTGCTTAAGGCCTTCTACGCTCGCCCTGCTTGCTGCCAATTGCGCTTCTAGGCTGCTGCGCCGGAGCGGCACAGTCTCAATTTCGGTCCGAATCTGTCTGATCTTTTGGTCTCGATCTTGGAGAATCAGTAGTTGTTCCAATTCGGAATGCACGCGCGCTGAAGTTATTGATTCAGCGGAGCGCCGTCAATTACCGCCCTGCCGGCTCAATTTGATTCAAGGCAGTGAGAACTTGCTCCGGCCGCGCACGAACCGCGATGTTTTCGGTGAGCTTGACCCAACGAACGATTCTGCTGGAATCGATCAGAAACTCAGCGGGTCTTGCGATATCCGCGCCTTTTGGCCCCGCCCCCGCGATGCAGCACATCGTAACGGCGAATCACTTCGGCTTTAGCATCGGAAAGTAACGGGAACGTATAGCCGCTTTTTTGCGATCGGCGCCGGTTAATGTCGGGTGGATCGACGCTAATACCAACGACGCGGATGCCACGCGCATCGAACTCCGAAAGCTTTTGCTGGAAACTCCGTAACCCGGAGTTGCATAGTGGTCACCAAAAACCGCGATAGAAAATCATTACAACAGCCCGCGACCCGGAAAGCAAATCACCCAAGCCGACCGGCTGTTCGTTTTGATCCAACAACATGAAGTCCGGCGCCTTTTCGCCGAGGCGCGGCGCATGAGCCGAGAGCGGCACCTGGCGCAGGACATAGAAAATTTCGTAACTAAAAAGACCAAAAAGAAACAGCGCGATCGCTGTTAGGATCGAGCCGAAGATCTTACCACAATAAAGTTGTGACCGGCCAAACGCGCGAAATAGCCCAACAATCAACAAGGCACCGCCAATTCCAAAGAGCAAGAGATTTGCCCATGGAAAATCGCGCGTAATTGGAAACCGGACGAAAAATCCGTAGGAGAACAATCCGGCGACGGCGACAACAAAGCCAACCCAGAGCAGCGAGTTCCATTGTCGTTTCATGCCGATCTTGCAGTGGCCATTCGCAAGATCCACCGGTAGAGCAGGAATGCGATAACGGCGAACGCGAGGCCGCCGATAAAAACGCCGGCTATCTCAAATCCAGGACCCACCACGCCGAGCGGCGCAGCCTTGCCGGAAAACACGACGATTGCGGAAAGGATGACTCCTATGATGCTTTCCCCGACGATCAAGCCGGACGCGAGCAGCACGCCGAGCTGTTTCGTCGCTTCGGGCTTTGGCGTGCGATTAGCGCGTTGGTCGAAGAACCAGCCGACTATCGCGCCGACGACAATCATCAACGTGCTTTGCGTTGGCAGATAGATTCCCAGACCAACAGCCAACGGTGGAACGCGCATGTGTTTCGTAGTGCGGGCAAGAATTTCGTCCAACAAGATGATACCAATCCCGATGAATCCGCCGATCCGGATCAAGCTCCAGTCAATGTCTGCGGCTATAACGCCTTGAGCCAAAGAGGAAATCAGGCCAGCCTGAGGCGCCGGCAGCGGATGGGGACGCAACTCTGCTCCCGGTGCGCCGACAAAACCATAAGCATGATTCACCAGATCGAGCACCGGCGGAATCACAAACGCGCCGGCAATGACACCGATGACCAGCGCCATCTGCTGTTTCCAAGGTGTCGCATCAACTAATTGACCGGTCTTGAGATCCTGAAGGTTGTTATTCGCGATCGCAGCAACATTGAAGATGACTGCTGTCGTGAATAGAGCGAAGGCCATCAGTGATTTGGCTGCATCTGGCGGCACGTACGGTTTCAGGCCAATCACAAGTAGCAAGGCAGCGCCGATCACCACCAGAATGCCAATTCCCGACAATGGGCTATTAGACGAACCGATTAAGCCTGCCATGTAACCGCAGACTGCTGAGACGAAGAAGCTCATCAACACGACGTACGCGACGCCGCCAATGATGAGCGTTGGGAGATGCGTACCGAGGCCGCTTGTGTTGCCGAAATAACCCAGCAGCCATCCAATCGGCAGCATGCAAGCCAACGTCACAAGACCGACAAGGCCGATTGGAATGTCGCGCTCAGTGATCGGCAGCGTGTCGGCTTTACCGGCTTTGCGCGCGCGTGAGGCAGCCATCGCACTTGCCAGACCGCTCGCAACCGGCTTCACTAACTTCAGCAGCGTCCAGATCGCCGAAACCCCGATCGCGCCGGCGCCGACGAAACGCACTTTCGTGCTCCAGGTTTTCTGCGCGAGCGTGGCCGCAGCGGTTGTGAGATCGCCCGCGATGGCTGAAAAATGCGGAACCCCCCAACCCCAACCAATCAGCGCGCCAATCAACATCGCGATTCCAACTGAAAGACCGACCAGGTGCCCGATCGCAAGAAGCGCGAACGACAGCGCGAAATCATAGCCGCTGACTGCGCCGCGTCTGCCGATTCGAAAAGTCTGCGCGACGTCTGCCGCGAAAATTTGAGTACCAACGATCACCGCGAAGGCGGCGGAAACGATCGATCCCCACAAGACCGCGAGCAGGCCGGCGCGGCCGTGTTCGACATCGGACGCGTGGGCAGAGTCGCCGCTGCTGCCAACCTTGAGCACTTCAGCGCAAGCGACGCCTTCCGGATACGGTAAGTCGGAAGTCGTCACCAGGGCGCGACGCAACGGGATTGAATACATGACCCCCAGAATTCCGCCGAGCGCGCAGATCCAAAACGAGGTCCAGAACGGAAATTCCGTCCAATAACCGATCATGATCAAACCCGGCAACACAAAGATGATGGACGACAGTGTCCCCGCCGCGGACGCGACGGTTTGCACAATGTTATTTTCTTGAATCGTCGCATCGCGGAAACCGCGCAGGATTGCCATCGAAATCACTGCCGCCGGAATCGACGTCGAAAAAGTAAGACCAGCCTTAAGGCCGAAGTACACATTGGCCGCGGTGAACACTAGTGTGATCAGGACACCAATAATCAGGCCGCGGACGGTAAGCTCTTTGCGTGTTTGTTCGCGGCCGTTCACGAGGTGCGCAGGATATGTTGAATTCGCGAAAGCGGTCAATCGCGTACTTGAATCTGGCAGGGGTGTAAGGCGCCGACGCCAATTAACTAGACCCCCCGTGGCGAACGTTTGCCGGTTAACGCGCTGCGTTCAGTCGCCAGATTAGAACATCTCCACCGGCGAAACTGGTCGGCTTTGTGCGTCGCGCAGTTTGGCGCGTTCTTCCCCTAAGACATCGACTCGAAGATCGCAGACTTCACGATCGACCTTTTGAAAAGCACTTTCTGAAAATTCGTCAGGTGGCGTAAGATTCTTCTTGAAGCGCGCCACACTCGCGAGCGCGCGATCGATTTGATCAGCGGGCACCGTGCCTAGAATCCGTCGCACATTCTCGATCTCGGGAATCCGGTGGCAAAACATAACGAGATCATTTCCTGCCATAACGGCGAGGCGAATTGTATCCTCCAGCGTGTAGCCGGTGAGGATTGCACCCATATCGAGATCGTCGGTCATAGCCAGGCCGTTAAACCCAAATTCGCCGCGCAGCAGATCGGTGATCACACGGCGCGAGAGGCTAGCCGGAGTTTTCTCCGTTTCGAAGCATGGATACCAGCCATGACAAATCATCATGCTGTCCACGTCATTTACGAACTGGCGGAAAACGGCCAACTCGTTTTGATCCAGTTCTTCGCGGGTGCGATCAATCCGCGGCAATTGGTAATGAGCGTCTGACGTTGCAGCGGAATAACCCGGGAAATGTTTGCCGCAGCTCGCGATCCCCTGCTCTCTCATCGCTTCGTTGAATGCGCCGGCATTTCGAATGACCTCTTCGACAGTTCTACCGTAGCAACGGCCGCGTAAGGAATTTTCCGCCTCGTCATTAAATGAAATGTCGAGAACTGGACATAAATCCAAATTGAACCCGAAAAGACGCAGCAAACGCCCTGTAATGTCACCGTGGCGCCTGATCAAATTTACATTGTCCTTCTTGCGCAGTTGTTGTGCATTTGGCGGTTCGCTGCCGATCCGGCGTAATCGCGAAACGCGACCGCCTTCCTGATCGACGGTAATAATCGGTTCGATCTCGCTCACGTCGCGCAAATCGTCGATAAGCTTTCGCAGTTGCGCGGCGTTTTCGAGGTTCCGGCCGAAAAGAATAAACGCTCCTGATTGCACCCGCCGAAATAACTGTGCCGTTTTTGCGTCCAGTTCTTTGCCGGGCACACCAGTCATGATCAGTTGACCCACCAAACTGCTCTTCATGGCCGGCACATGTTAATGCCCAACGCTCGGTATTCAACGCTGTCATTCTGAGCCAAGCGAAGAATCTCAGATCAGAGATGTTTCGCTTCGCTCAACATGACAGGATAGTATTGAATCTTGAGGTATGAGCGGTAAGCGTTGAACATTGAAAAAGATCGGAATTTATGGCGGCACGTTCGATCCGATCCATTATGCACATTTGATCCTTGCTCGCGACGCTCTCGAGACTCTGGGTCTCGATGACGTAATCTTTGTCCCAGCGGCGATTTCCCCTCTCAAGAAGACCGCTCCCGTTGCGAGCGGCGAACTACGATTGGCAATGTTGCGGGCAGCGATTAAAGGCGAGCCGAAGTTTGTGGCGGACGATTGCGAGCTGCGTCGCCCTCCACCTTCCTACACAATAGATACGATTGAGAAAGTTCGGCAACGCAACAGGCATACAGCAATCTACTGCTTGATCGGAGAAGATAACGTGCAGACGTTAAGAAAATGGCATCGTTTTGACGAACTGGAAAAAATGGTCCATTTCGTTATTCTCGATCGCACCGGTCAGCCACCTACCAGCTCTTATCCGGTCATTGATCGGAAAATCGACATCTCGGCCACGGAAATAAGAACGAGAGTTGCTTCTGGCCGGTCTATTCGCTATCTCGTACCGCCAGCGGTGGAAGAAATTATCCGTCGCGAGAAACTCTACTTGGAGCAACCGAAATAATCCCAGAAAACCTAGCAACTACCTGCGCGGAACTCGCCTCGAACAAAAAGGCGGAAAACATCGTCGTGCTGGATATGCGCGGCATCTCGACGTTTACAGATTTTTTTGTGATTTGCTCCGGCACGTCCGAGCCTCAACTGAAAGCGATCGCAAACGAACTCGAAACGCGGTTGCGAGAGGACCATTCGGTTCGGCCCGTCGCGGTTGATGGATTTCCCGCCAGCCAATGGATGGTGCTCGATTTCCTGCAAGTGGTTGTCCACATTTTTCACCGAGACAAGCGCGCTTTCTACAGCCTCGAAGATTTATGGGGTGACGCGCCGCGAATGCATTGGCAAGCGGCGGCGGCACATTGACTGCCTCCCGCTGACGCGCGGCCAAGTCGATTAAACTGGCGCGTTGATCGGGCACGAATCCCGAGCTTCGCGCGGATTTGACGGCCAAACCGAATTACTTCGGCGACGGCGAAGCTTTTGGCGCAGCCGGCGGAGTCGTTTTCGGCGCACCTTGCGGAGCAGGCGTAGGAGGCGGCTTAGCGTCCAGCAGTTCTACCTCGAAAATCAGAGTCGCATTGGGACCGATCTCCGGACTCACGGAGCGTTCGCCATATGCAAGACTCGACGGAACGACCACCTGATATTTTGATCCGACTTTCATCAGCTGAAGCGCTTCCGTCCAGCCTTTGATGACGCCGTTGACTGGAAAGGTGGCCGGTTGCCCGCGCTTGTACGAACTGTCGAACTCAGTGCCGTCAATCAGGGTGCCGCGATAATTCACCGTCACCATGTCGGTCGGTTTGGGTTGCGCTCCAGTTCCATCTTTCTCGACTTTGTATTCTAACCCGCTGGCAGTTGTTTTTACTCCCGGTTTCTTTTTGTTCTCTTCGAGGAACTTCGCGCCTTCGGTCTTGTTTTTCTCTCCCGCTTGCTTCTGTTTTTGTTCCATATCCTTTTCAAATTGCGCCATAACATCCTTGACTTGGTCTTGTGTTAGTTGCGGTTTACCAGCAATGGCGTCTTTGATGCCGGCGGCGAGGATGTCGGGATTAATGTCCACCTTCTGCTTGCTCAGATTAAATCCGATATTCATGCCAATGCTGTAGCTTACCTTGTCCTTCTGATCTTTGAGTTGTGGTGATTTCTCTTGCCCGAACAGTGGCAATGCAAATAAGGATGCGCTGACAATAACAATAAAATGCTTCATAAGATCGTGCTTCCCGCGACGGGTTTAGTTAAATTAATCGCCGCAGAAACCCGCACGCTAATGGATAAATGCCGCTCGTCAAGAAAACAGCAGCACTGGCTATTTAGACGCCATTATCTTTTGGTCCTATTGCTTATTAGCTGGACGATTGCTCTCTGGCCGCACCCATCCAGCGCAATCACTGTCCCGCATGCTGACGCGCAGAGGATCGGAAACAAAATCTGGCAAAACGAGTGCAATGGAACCATTTCCGGGCTCACCGCATGGAATCAAGGCGAAGACTTTGCGTCGCTAGGCATCGGTCATTTCATCTGGTATCCCAAGGGGCGGCGCGGCCCGTTTGAAGAAAGTTTTCCCAAAGTCGTAAGTTTCATATCGAAACGGGGCGCGAAATTGCCAACATTGCTCTTGCGTGGCGTTGAACAGCCATGTCCGTGGAACTCGCGCGCGGAGTTTTCTCGAGCGCAACACACAGTAGAAATGAACCAATTACGCCAGTTTCTCGTCGATACTATCGATCTTCAGGCTGAATTCCTTATTGCCCGGTTGGAGGGGGCGGTGCCTAAAATGCTCGCCGAAGCGGCGCCGGCCGATCGAGCCAACGTACAGCAGCAGTTCGAGCGGCTGGCGAGAACTCCACATGGGTGCTACGCCCTTGTCGATTATGTAAACTTTAAAGGCGAAGGCGTTCTCCACACGGAGCGTTATCAAGGTCAGGGGTGGGGCTTGCTGCAGGTCCTCGAAACCATGCACGGTACCTCTGACGCTGCTGCGGTAGATGAATTCTCGAGTGCGGCGAAAGCGATATTGAACCGACGCGTGCATAACGCTCCGGCCGAACGACGTGAATCACGATGGCTTACGGGTTGGATTCGGCGTGTGAACAGCTACAGTGGCGGCTAATTATGCGCGCAACAATTCGCATACTGTTTTCGGCGCTTTTACTGGCTGGTATTACCGGTTCAATGAACGGTCAGTTTCGTCTCTTTGGACCAAGACAACCAAAACCGACGCCACCACCAGTGCGCAAAGCTTCGGAGTACTTTTCCAGACAGGCACCGTTAAAGGTGAACCAATCTTTGCTGAAGCAGGCGACGCCGGATAACACGCATATCGTCGTTTCGATTCCAAAACAGCGCGCTTCCCTCATGATTGGCGAGCGAATCGTGGCTGACGGTCCAATCTCATCTGGCAGGCGCGGACACGAATCGCCCATGGGCCATTTGCATGTGCTTGAGAAAGATCCAAATCATCATTCCAATCTCTACGGCGATTTTGTGGATAGTTCAGGCCGTATCGTCCGCGCGGGTGTCAGCGCCCGCGTCGATTCGGCCCCGAGCGGCACGCATTTCGAGGGCGCGCCGATGAGATGGTTCCTGCGTTTGACAGAAGAGGGCGTAGGCATGCACGTTGGAATTTTGCCCGGCTATCCCGCTTCGCATGGCTGCATCCGCCAGTCCGCCGATGGCGCAAAATTATTCTACGATTACGTGAAAGTCGGCACGATGGTGGACGTGGGTGACTACTAACATGACAAGAGCAGTTAGGTCGGAGCAAGAATCTTCCGCCGCAAGAGATCGAGCGCGGATTGGGCTGCTAGTTGCTTAAAGGTCTCGCGATCAGTTGAGAAAAAGAACTTTTTCGCGATCGTTTCCGACTCGGCTGAAGCCAAACCGACGTAAACAGTTCCAACTGGTTTTTCCGCCGAACCGCCGGTTGGCCCGGCGATTCCAGTCGTTGCAAGAGCATAGTCGGACCCTGCACAGACGCGGACGTGTTCGGCGAGCGAGCGCGCGACAGGTTCGCTCACCGCGCCATGCTTCTCAATCAGATTTCGATCGACGTTCAACATGCCAATTTTGGCCCGATTCGCGTAACAAACGTAACCAGCGACAAAAATCTGCGACGCGCCCGGCACATTCGTAACGCGGTGCGCAATCAACCCGCCCGTGCACGATTCTGCGGTTGCCAATGTTTGATTGCGCTTTGTGAGCAGTCTGACGACGACTTCCTCCAAGGTTTCATCCGCTGTAGAAAAAATCGAAAATCCCAGTGCTGATCTGATGATGGCCTCGGCCTGTTGAATCGGTTCCGGTTTTCCTATAGTGCGCAAATCCACTTCTCCGGGACGCGCACAGTAGCCGAGTTCAATCCCTGGAATCGCCAGAACTTTTTCGCCTATCGCTTCTTCGACACTCGACTCGCCCATCCCAGCGATCTTATAGATCCGTTGTTCGATCGCGGAACTTGGCGCTAAAAAGCGCAAGATCGGAATAACGTATTTCCGAAACATCGGCTGAAGCTCGCGCGGCGGCCCCGGCAAAACAAAAAGGTGCGGCGACGAAATGCGCGGGTTGATATTCGCCTTCAGATAAAATCCCGGTGCGCTTCCGTTTTCATTTGGGAGCACCTGCGCGCCGGACGGAACATCGGCCTGACGGGCAATGCCGGCTGCCCATTTAATTCCGCGCAGTCGAAGTCGTTGGCGCAGCGACTCCAGCAACTCCGGATGCTGACGCAACTCTAAGCCAAGTAAATCAGCGACGGTCTCCCGCGTGATATCGTCGCTGGTCGGACCAAGGCCACCGGTGACAAAAAGCATTTCATACCCCGGAAGTAATTCCGCCAACGTGCGTCCAATCGCGTCGGTATCAGGGACCGTGCGCCGCTCTTCGATCCGAAGCCCCAACGGAAAAATCTCGCGCGCAATGAACGCAAGATGCGCGTCCTGCACGTCGCCCAGCAAAAGCTCGGTGCCGGTGTTAATAAGGCCAGCGCGCATCAGGGAACTCACAATCAACGCTCAACGTTCAACGCCCAACACTCAACGCCCAATTGCTTTTGAATTGAACGTTCAGAGTTGAACGTTCGACGTTTGCCCGCAATTTTTACGCGGCCGTCTTATCCTGTTTCTTGCGAATCAGTGGAAGCTTTCTGCCCTCGACGACCGCACGATTGATTGTGACTTCGGCGATGTCTTCGCGACTCGGCACATCATACATGATGTCGAGCATGATGCGCTCCAGCATCGATCGCAACGCGCGCGCGCCGGTCCCTTTTGTGACTGCCTGCGCCGCCAGCGCGCGCAACGCATCTTTCGTAACAGACAAACGCACGCCTTCCATTGAGAAGAGCTTCGTGTATTGCTTCACCATTGCGTTCTTTGTATCGGTCAGAATCGCGACCATCTCGTCTTCGGTAAGGGCGTCGAGGGAACTGACCACCGGTAGTCGTCCAATGAATTCGGGAATCATTCCAAAAGCGAGCAAGTCTTCTGGTTCCACGTGGCGAATAGCTTGCTTTCGCAAAGCTTCTTCCACTTCCAGGGTCGGGCTGCCAAAGCCCATCACCTTTTGGCCGATGCGTTTTTGAATGATTTTGTCGAGCCCGATAAACGCACCCCCGCAAATGAAAAGAATCTTCTCAGTATTAACCTGGATGTATTCCTGATGCGGATGCTTGCGGCCGCCCTGCGGCGGAACGTTGCACATACTGCCCTCCAAAATTTTCAAAAGCGCCTGCTGTACTCCTTCGCCGGAGACATCCCGCGTGATGCTCACGTTATCGGTTTTGCGGCCGATCTTATCGATTTCGTCAATGTAAACGATGCCGATCTCGGCTCGTTTCACATCGTAATCGGCATTTTGGAGCAGTCGCAGAATAATGTTTTCGACGTCTTCGCCGACGTACCCGGCTTCGGTCAATGTCGTTGCGTCCGCGATGCAGAACGGCACATCAAGGATCCTGGCCAGTGTCTTGGCCAGCAAAGTTTTGCCGGAACCAGTCGGTCCGATGAGCAAAATGTTGCTCTTCTCAATTTCAACGTCAGCAAGTGGGTCGGGCTGAAATGCTGCGGATGCATCGGTGGGTGCCGCGGTTTGCAGGACCCGCTTGTAGTGATTGTGGACTGCCACAGACAACGTCTTCTTAGCGACGTCCTGGCCGATCACATATTGATCAAGGGCACGCCGGATTTCTGCAGGTTTCGGCACCCGGATGTTGGAGGACTGACGCCGAGCGTCCTCATTGAGCTCCTTATCGAGAATGCTCTTGCAAACGTTGATGCAGCTATCGCAGATATAAACGCCAGGACCAGCGATCAGCTTGCGTACTTCGGCATGGCTCTTGCCGCAGAAAGAGCACATGGTCAGGTTAGAAGCGCGGGCCATATTGGTTTTTCAAAAAGACGCTGTTAACCCGACACTTTGCGCGGTAATGCCACTTCCGCGATTTCTACCGACCGGTCACCCGATGGCGGCCGCGCGCCGTCCAGCAACTTAATTTCCTTTCGGGATTTAATCACTTCGTCCACCAAGCCGTATGCCTTCGCCTCTTCTGCGGACATATAATAATCGCGGTCTGAATCGACCCGGACTTGCTCCTCAGATTTGCCGGTGTGCTGCGCGATGATTCGGATAAGGCGTTTCTTCAGCTTGAACATATAATCAACCTGGCGTTCCACGTCGCTCGCCGCGCCCTGCGCGCCGCCGGAAACCTGATGGATCATGATGTCGGAATTCGGTAGCGCAAAACGTTTGCCCTTCGTGCCGGAACAAAGAAGGACCGCTGCCATGCTGGCGGCCATTCCGAGGCAATAGGTTGTCACGTCGCACGTGAGAAACTGCATCGTGTCGTAGACGGCCAGTCCTGCAGTGACCGAACCACCGGGCGAATTGATATAGATGTTGATGTCCTTTTTCGAGTCTTCCATTTGCAGGAAGAGCAACTGCGCAATGACGAGATTGGCGATGTGATCGTCCATCGGCGTTCCAATGAAAACGATCCGATCCTTGAGTAGCCGCGAGTAGATATCGTAGCTGCGCTCGCCACGGCCAGTCTGCTCCACGACCATCGGAACCAGGACCTGCGAGAGATTTTCGCTCGATACACTCATGATTTTCCTTCTTTAACAGCGGGTTGTTACGCTTCTTCGACGCTAACATTCGCCTTCAGGAAATCAAGAGTCTTGCCCAGCAGAATCTGTTCAGCAATGTCATCCAACGCATCTTTTTGCTGTAACTCCTTGCGCATTTTGTCGGGTGAAATGTCGTAACGTGCCGCCTCCTGCCTGATGCGAACGTCGACATCTTCTTTCGTTACCTGAATTTTTTCGCGCTCAGCAATGCGATGCAGAATGAAATTTGTCTTCAAGCGGTTGACCGCCAGGCCGGCGGCACCGTCGATCAGCTCTTTTTCCTTTTGCTTCAGCATCTCATCAGTAACACCGCGCTCGCGATTCCGTTGCACTAGTTCGGCGAGCGCACGCCGCGTCTCATTTTGCAGGAGCGCCGGAGGCAACTCGAACTGAATATGATCATGCAAATATTTTACGATCTGTGATTCGCTGGCGCGCTCGGCATCATGCTGTTTCGCATGCTCGATATCGTGCTCGATCATCTGGCGAACATCGGCAAGGGTCTTCCCGGGAACCAGTTTGGCCGCTAAGGCATCATCGACGACTGGTAAAACCTTCTCCTTGATCTCACGCAAAGTAACCGCGTAATCCGCTTTCTTACCCGCCAATTCTTTGACCGCAAAATCGTCTGGGAAATGGACGATCACGAGGCGCGTCTCGTCGGCCTTTTGTCCGACTAACTGCTCACAAAATTTCGGCAGAAAATTGTCAACCGCGAGATGCAGCCAGAATTTCTTTCCGCCTTGCAAATTCTTGCTGGCCTGCGGCGCAACTTCGCTGATCGGCTTGCTATCCACCGAACCTTCAAAATCAAGCACCGCAAAATCGCCCATTTGCAATCCGCGGCCCGGCACATCCACAAAATCAGCTGATTGATCACGCAAACGCTCCAGCGCCGCGTCGACTTCGGCATCAGAAACTTTTGTATCCGGCGCTTGCACCGGAATGTTCTTGTAATCCGGCAATTCGAATTCCGGTGCCGTGACCACGGTAGCGCGGAAGCGCATCGATTTGTCCTCGCCGAACTGGACGTCTTCGATGTTCGTCAATGAAGCCACGTGCAACTGCTGCTGTTCGATTGCTTCGTGATAACCTTTCGAGACGAGTTTTTTGGTGAGCTCCTCCTGAATTTCCTTGCGAAATCTTTTGTCGATGACGGCGCGCGGCGCTTTGCCGGGCCGATAACCCGGAATCTTGGCGAATCGAGCAAAGCTGATTGCAATGGCGTCCCACTCCTTCGTCACTTCTTCAGGGGGCAATTCAATCTGCAGCTTCGAGATGAAGCCGGGCTGTTTTTCCACTTCAACCTTCATTGTGAGACCACTGTAAAGGCGCTGTGTAACTGCGCAAAGTCCTGGGGAGCACAAGGCTGCCAGCCAGTTCAGCTCGGCAGCTTGCTGAGATGCAGAGCTCATTCGCGCGGAGGGACGTTTTCGAATGTTGCCGGCAACTACAGGCCAGCGGCCTGAGCTCCCTAGCGATGGACACGCTCTCCCTTGACGTAGACGGAATGCGTCTGCGGAATTCCAAACCAGTACGCCAACTCGCGGTAATCTTCGCAATCGAAGATCGAGAAGTTAGCAAGCTTGCCTCGTTCGAGCGACCCGATCTTGCCGCCGCGATTGAGACTGTAAGCCGCATTAATTGTGGATGCCGTGATTGCCTCCGCGGGCGACATTTTCATCCGCGTACACGCAATCGACAAAATCATCGGCATGCTCGGAGTCGGCGACGAACCGGGATTGAAATCTGTCGCGAGCACAACGGCAAGGCCTGCGTCGAGCATTTCGCGTGCGTGAGGGTATGCTGTCGATCCGAGCGCGTAAACAGAACCCGGCAGTAGCACTGGTTGCACGCCGGCGGATTTCATTGCCGCAATTCCCCGCTCGTCTGTTTTCTCCAAATGATCCGCCGTAGTCGCTTTCAATTCAGCGGCAAGTTGCGCCGCGCCGGAATTGCTGAGTTGATCCGCATGAATTCGCAGCCCTAGTCCGAGCTGCCTTGCCGCCGTCAAAATTCCTCTCGATTGCTCAATGGTGAAATAACCATGCTCGCAAAACACGTCGCAAAATTCGGCCAGCTTTTCCTTTGACATCCGCGGCAACATCTCATCAATCAGAAGATCGATGTATTCATTGACGTCCAGTTCGCGCGGCACCGCGTGCGCACCAAGAAACGTCGGGACAATTTCCAGCGGCTTTTCTTCATTGAGTCGCTGCATCACCCGCAAGATTTTCAATTCATCTTCGACCGTCAATCCGTACCCAGATTTTGCTTCGATGGTTGTCGTTCCACAGCGCAGAAACCATTCCGCGTGTGTCTGTGCTTGATTGAAAAGTTCTTCGCTACTAGCGGCGCGCGTTTTTTCCACAGTTGACCAAATTCCGCCGCCCGCCTTGGCGATTTGTTCGTAAGTCTCGCCGCGGGCGCGGCGCTCAAAATCATCGAGACGATTTCCGGCAAAAATCAAGTGTGTATGCGCATCGACAAATCCTGGCAGGACAACACGACCGTCGGCATCGATGATCTCCACATCGCGTGCGTTCTTCGCGACCTCCTCGCTTGAACCAAGGATTTCGATCTTCCCTTCACGAATTAGCATTCCGCCATCGCGGATAATCGCCAACTCAGACATCTCAGCACCGACGCGCGGCCGCTTCGGTCCCGCCAGCGTGATCAATTGCGAAGCGTGAAGAACAACGAGTGACTTCACGATTTGCTTAGCTTGCCTTCGACTACCCCAATGATGGTCTTCAACTGCGCCTCCGAATCGGCACCGGTTTTTCGCACCTTTTCAAGGAGCGCCGATTTGAATTTTTCGTCTTTCAACTGCCCGATATTGATTCGCACGTTCAACGCGGCTCCTTCAATGCAGGCCCGCGTAGCCAGCGCGCCGACGCCTACATCTGAAATAGAAGCCGGATTTCCTTTGTCCGCCATCTCGGAGAGTAGTTCGTAGGACTTGGATGCCGTCTCCATTACCTTTAACGGAACCTCCGCGGCATATTTCGTCGCCTCTTCAATCGCTCTCGAACGTACTGCCTTTTCTTCTGCCGATTCTTTTGGCAGCGCGAACGCATCCATTACTTTGTTGAATGCGGCCGTATCTTCATCCACAAGCGACAGCAATTCGTCCTTGAGTTGCTGGGCCTTGACCGCCCAATCGCTGAAATACTCCAGCTTGTCGTCCCAGCCACGTTTCCCGGCGGAAAGATTCGCCACCATCCCACCCAGCGACGCACCTAACGCGCCCATCAACGCTGCTACGGAACCACCACCCGGCGCAGGCGAATCGCTCAATGTTTCATTACAAAACTCTCGCAGATTCATTTTGACCAGGGACGGCTTTTGCTCAGTAGATTCGATCTTCAATTCAATCACCTTTTCTTTTGGGTCGAAAGGTTTCAGTTCGCTCAGGCCCATTGAGCGAATCGCGATGTCGATCAATTCTTCCTCTGAAGCGCCCTCAGACCATCGCTGTTTGCGAAGAAAATGACGACCGGCATCGACGAGACATTTTTTTGGAACCATGCCCACAATCTCCGAGCCGGTTACACGCAACCCGCGATTGGACGCCGCTTCTACACAAGCATCGAACGCAACGTGCAACGGCGTCTCCTCGATGTTGGTCAGATTCATCGAGACTTGCGCGATCCCGTATTCTTTCACGAACCAGCCGATAGCCTTCACGTGTTTCAACGTTCCGGGAATCCGAACCGGTTCGCCGTTTGAATCCAGAACCGGTTTGCCAGAAGGCGTGCCGTCTTCGGTCTTTACTCTCCCCTGCTCTCGGACATCAAACGCAACCGAGGTCGCGCGCCGCACCGATTTCGTGTTCAGGTTCACATTGTAAGCCACCAAAAAGTCGCGGACGCCAATCACCGTCGCGCCAGCTTTCTCGTTGAAAACGGCTGGCCCGAAATCTGGTTTCCATTCAGGCTGTTTAATTTTCTGAAAAAAACCTTCGTATTCCCCAGAGCGAATAACCGAAAGGTTCGAACGTGATTTATGTTTCGCTGCTTTTTCGTAGAGATAGACCGGAATCTTCAATTCCTCGCCAACACGTTTTCCAAGGTGATTTGCGCAATCGATTGCTTCTTCCCAGCTGACGTTGCTCACTGGAATGAACGGGCAAACATCGGTCGCGCCCATGCGGGGATGCGCGCCTTTTTGTTTGCGCATGTCGATCAACTCCGCGGCTTTTTTGATCGCGCGAAACGCCGCTTCCACCGCGGCGTCAGGAGGGCCGACAAAAGTCACCACCGTCCGATTCGTGCTTGCCCCAGGATCGACATCGAGCAACGACACGCTGTCAATCGTTTTAATCGCATCGGTGATCTGATGAATAACGCTTTCATCTCGCCCTTCAGAGAAATTCGGGACGCACTCGATCAGTTTTTGCATAGGTCCGACAGGATTCACGCGATTAGCAGGACTGCAAGAGCAGAGCCATCTCAGTTGGCTCATAATCAGTCTTGAAACAGTCTAATTTTTGTCCATAGTTGGATTATGCCTACGGTATCAATCAGCGAAGCAAAGCAACGCTTGGGCGAGATTGCCGACCGCGCTATTGAAGGCGAGCACGTCGTGATTATCAGAAAATCGAAGCTGCTCGTGCTGAAACCGCTCGAGTTACCTGAGCCCGTGCCAATGCGGCCGCCTGGATATTTCCACGACTGTTACGACGAGGAGGCAACTCAAGAATCCAATAAGCTCGCTGCCCGATCAGTCCGCAAAATTGTGAAGTGAGGCAGTGGGAAATATATCTTTTTCCTTTTCGGGAAGAGCGGCCGCATCCGGCAGTCATCATTTCCAATGAAGAACGTTGCGTAAACCACGACCTCGAATACGTAAATGCACTCATCTGCACCTCGGCCAGGCTCAATCGCGAGGCGAAAAAGCACGAAGTGGTTCTGAATGCCGCCGATGGCTTGGACTGGAAAACCGCTGTTCGCTGCGACGTGGTCTATCTCCTGCCGAAAGGTGAGTTTCGAGAGCTCCGCGGAAAAGTGAGCCCGCAACGTCGGGTCGCCATCGCGCGAAAAATTGCCGAAACTCTTCGACTGCCGATGGGGTAGCAACGAGCTTTACTTTAGTGCTTAATCCCGGACTTGCGGCTGCATCGGGATTTCGATCTTATGCGTTGCCGCGAATTCGATCGTGCGAGAGTAGCCGGCGTCGGCATGACGTAAGATGCCAGTGCCAGGATCGCTGGTGAGGACGCGCTCCAATCGACGCTTGGAATTTTCCGTGCCATCGGCGACCACGACCATACCGGCGTGTTGTGAGAAACCGATCCCCACGCCGCCACCGTTATGAACAGACACCCAGGATGCGCCAGCTGCGGTGTTCACCAGTGCATTGAGCAGCGGCCAGTCAGCGATTGCGTCGCTGCCGTCGAGCATGCCTTCGGTTTCGCGATTGGGCGATGCAACAGAGCCGGAATCGAGATGATCGCGGCCAATCACGATGGGCGCTTTGAGCGCGCCGCGTTTCACTAATTCGTTCATCGCCAAGCCAAACTCGGCACGTTCGCCATAGCCCAGCCAGCAAATTCGCGCAGGCAATCCTTGAAATTGAATTTGCTCCTTCGCGAGTTTCATCCACCGCGCCAGCGTTTGGTTTTCGGGAAACAATTCGAGCGCGAGTTTGTCAGTGCGTGCGATGTCTTCAGGATCGCCACTTAAAGCGACCCACCGAAACGGACCGCGTCCTTCGCAAAACAGGGGACGGATGTATTCGGGAACAAACCCGGGAATATCAAACGCATTTTTAACACCGGCCTTTTTTGCCTGCGCGCGAATGTTGTTTCCATAATCGAACGTGACTGCGCCTTTTTTCTGCAATGCGAGCATGGCTTCAATGTGCACCGCCATCGACCTCATTGCGCGTTCGATGTACTCGTCCGGATTTGTCCGGCGCAAAGCGAGCGCATCTTCGAGTGACATTCCATGCGGCACATAGCCATTCAACGCATCATGCGCGCTGGTTTGATCGGTGAGAACGTCGGGAACGACACCGCGCTTCACAATTTCAGGCAGAACATCTGCGCAATTGCCAACCAAACCCACGGAAAGCGACTTTCGATCTTTACGCGCCTGATCGATTAGCTTCAATGCTTCATCGAGCGACCATGCAATCTTGTCGCAGTAACCGCTCTTCAATCTTTTCTCAATTCGCGCCGGATCGACTTCAACACCGAGAAAGAGTGCGCCGTTCATGGTCGCTGCAAGTGGCTGCGCGCCGCCCATCCCGCCAAGCCCGCCGGTTAAGACAAATTTTCCGTCGAGCGAACCATCGAAATTCTTTCGAGCTGCTGCGGCAAAAGTTTCGTACGTTCCCTGCACGATCCCCTGGCTACCGATGTAGATCCATGAGCCGGCTGTCATTTGTCCATACATTGTCAGCCCCATTCGCTCGAGCCGATTGAACTCGGCATAGTTGTTCCATTGCCCGACCAGGTTGGAGTTCGCGATGAGGACACGCGGTGCTTCATCGTGTGTGCGGAATTTGCCGACAGGTTTTCCTGATTGCACGAGAAGCGTCTCGTCATTTTCAAGCTCGCGCAGCGAACGCACGATCGCATCGAACGCCTCCCAACTTCTGGCGGCGCGTCCGGTTCCGCCGTACACGACCAGCTGATCCGGATTCTCGGCGACATCAGGATCGAGATTGTTCATGAGCATTCGCATTGCAGCTTCCTGATGCCAGCTTTTGCAGGTCCGCTCGCTGCCGCGCGGGGCGTGGATGATTCGTTTTCCGCTCACAGCTTTTGGCCTTCGGTATCAAATTTGCCTTGGCGGATTGCTTCAGCAACACCCGCGATTTCAAATGAGAGCGGCCGATCCTGCATCAGCGGCGGCGCGATTTTCCGTAGCGCAGCGAATGCCCGCTCGACGCCAACTCCAGCTTTCAACGGGCGACGATGTTCCAAGCCTTCTGCAGCCGTGAGCAGCTCGATCGCCAGCAAATTTTCGGCAAGATCGACAATCGATCGCAGCTTCAGCGCGCTCGTCATTCCCATCGAAACGTGATCTTCCTTTCCACCGGAGGTGGTGATGTTGTCAGAGCTCGCCGGGTGTGCGAGCACGCGCGCTTCGCTGACCAACGAAGCAGCCGCGACCTGCGCAGTCATGAAGCCGGACTCCAAACCCGGCTGTCGCGCGAGAAATGCGGGCAGGCCTTCGTTCTTATCGGGATTAACGAGCCGATCGGTTCGCCGTTCGCTCATGCTCATTAGATCGGCAATCGCAATCGCGGAATAATCAAAGGCGAGCCCAAGCGGCGCGCCATGAAAATTGCCGCCGGAAATCACCTCGCCGCTTTCCGCAAATACAAGCGGATTATCGGTTGCTGACGCGGATTCGATCAGCAAAACGTCTTCGCAATGGGCCAGCGCGCCGCGCACTGCGCCGTGCACCTGCGGTATGCAACGCAGGCTGTATGCGTCCTGGACACGCGGATCGCCCGTGAGATGCGACTGGCGAATTTTGCTGCCTTCCATCAGCGACAACAGATGTTCGGCAACAGCTCTCTGGCCTGGGTGTGGACGCGTATCCTGTAACCGCAAATCGAAAGCGGCAGGTGTACCTTTCAGCGCTTCGAGACTCATCGCGCCGGCGACATCAGCGACAAGCGCGACACGTAGCGCACGCAAAAGCGCAAGCCCACCGACCGCGTGCATTGCCTGGGTGCCATTGAGAAGTGCCAGGCCTTCTTTTGCTTCGAGTTGCAGCGCCGTTAACCGAGCGCGTCTCAGCGCCTCGGCACTCGGCATCCGTTCCGTTTCAAAAAATGCCTCGCTTTCACCGATGAGACTCAATGCCAGATGCGCAAGCGGAGCTAGATCGCCGCTCGCACCGACAGAGCCCTTCTCCGGAACGACAGGATAAACGCGCCGATTGAGCATTTCACAAAGCAACTGAATAATTTCGAGCCGAACTCCGCTGAAACCGAGCGCAAGCACGTTTGCGCGCAACAGAATCATCGCCCGCACCTCGGCCTCGGACAGCGGATTTCCAATTCCGCAGGCGTGGCTGCGGACAAGGTTTAGCTGAAGCTGGCGCAAGTCGCTCCGTGGAATCCGAACATCGGACAACTTGCCGAATCCGGTGTTGACTCCGTAAACCACCACATCACGCGCCACGATCTGTTCGATTACTTTGCGCGACGCCAGAATACGCGGACGCGCGAGCGAAGAAATGTGAACGGGCTCGGCTCCGAGAGCGACCGCCGCGAGTTGAACAAGAGAAATCTGCCCGCCGTTCAGCTCCATTGCTACAGGTTAGTAGGAAAAGGGCAAAATGTGAAGGCAAGGCCCAAAGGCCGCACACGTCCCATGCAAGTCCATGTTTAACGCCAAAGGTGCCACGCAAGCTTCAGCCTGGGGCAGCGCCCCAGGGATTCAATCCCCATGAATGCAGCGCTGATGGGTTCAGCAATCCACAAGTCCTGGGACGCTGTCCCAGGCTTCGACATGAGTGGCGCGCCTTTGACGCTAAACACATGCTCAGAAACGTTGAAACGTTAAAGCGTTCAACCGCTTGAATCGGAGAAAGAAAAAGGCCAGGCCGGAGCACGACCTGGCCTTTGGGCGAATCCGCCCGAATTAAATTGCCGTATGCCGGATCTATTTTCCTTTCGGCGCAGGTGGTGGGGTCACCACCTCCCTGTGTTGCGCACAAGCCCCGAGTCCCAAAGCGCTGGCCATTACGACCGCGATCATGATCACTTTCAATAGTTTCAATCTATCTCGCCTCCTTTCGCCGCAAGTTGCTCCGGTCTGTTTAGGCGGTGAACCACGGGGAAGCAATGCTTTTCTCAACTTTTTTGATCACGACAAACGGGGGGCCGGATTACTTCGCGTAACCGGTCTTTCCCGCGCTTGTGGTCACGGTTTCCTTTCTTTGAGCGCAAGCACCAAAACTCAAAGCAGTGGCCAAAACAGCCACAACCAAAATTGCTTTTACAAATTTCAAATTATCTCGCCTCCTTTCGCCGCAAGCTGCAGTACCCGTTCGGGATCATACGGAAGCAACGTTTCTCTTCCCAGGTTTGGATGTATGATCGGGAAGATTCTAGCGCGGACGCTTCAACTTGCTACTTGTAATTCGATTGGGAATTCATGCCTCAATTACGACCGGCGTACCCTCATCCACTAGATCGAACAGTTCGATTACATCCGCGTTCCGCATCCGCACGCAGCCGCAGCTGTGGGGATTGCCGACTTTGTCCTCGTGTTTCGTGCCGTGGATATAAATGAAGCGGTCACGTGTATTGGCATTGTGCTCATCCAAACCGTCGAGCCATAAAATACGCGACATGACCAGATCCTCGGTCGAAGGAAGCGGTTCGCTGGGATTGACCGGCACGCGGCTTCGAAAAATTGTGCCGCCCGGCATGTCGCCTCCAATCTTCTTCGCTACGCAAAACCGGCCCGTTGGCGTTTTCATGCTCCCCTGCTCCGTACCAATGCCGAACCGCGAAGTGGACACTGGGTAAGTGCGGACTGGGGTCTCATCGTCTTTCAATGTCAGCCGCTGATCCCGAATTGATACATGGATATTCTTCATCTCCGTTCGAGATCAAAAAAATCGGCGGCCGCAAACACCAGTCATGACCTTCAAGAATAGGTTCAAATTCTGGGGAGCGCAGGCTGCCAGCCTGCAGGTCTCGGCAGCTTGCCGAGACCGGGAATTGGCGTCGACTCGAATTGCGTGCGCAAAGATGTTGCCGGCAGGGCTGCCGGCAACTACAGGCTGGCAGCCTGTGCTCCCCAGATCACGACACTCTGCACGCCGTGAGCTTTCGAGTCCTTGCCAGCCATGTTTTGCACAACGTGGCCCTAAGGTTACAATCGACATGCTCATGAGAAATTATCACATTGCTGTCGTGGGCGCGACTGGTGCAGCAGGCACTGAGCTGTTGCGCGTGTTGGAACGGCGAAATTTTCCCGTGGCAAGCCTGCGCGCGATTGCCTCAGGCCGCTCCGCAGGCAAAGCAGTTCCATTTCGGAGTGAATCCGTCCCCGTAGAAAAACTTGACGATCGATGCTTCGACAAGATCGATATCGCTTTCTTCAGCGCGGGCGGCGACGTTTCCCGAAATTATGTTCCGATCGCGTGCCAGTCGGATGCGATCGCGATCGACAAATCTTCGGCATTTCGAATGGAGCCTCATGTGCCGCTCGTGATTCCGGAGATCAACGCGGACGACGTGCGTCGCCACCGCGGAATAATCGCAAATCCAAATTGCACGACGACCGTCATGCTGATGGCACTCTATCCGTTGCACAGGATCTTTCATGTCCGCCGCGTTTTTGCCGCAAGTTATCAGGCCGTCTCCGGCAGCGGCACCCGAGGAGTCGAAGAATTAACCCGACAGACGAGAGACGCGGTGTGTGGATCGAAGTCCCGCGGTAAGCCGGGATCATCCACCTCCCCGGAAGCTAAGCCGGATAAGACGATCCCAGCCTCGGTTTCGGCTCAGGCTAACGTTTATCCTCATCCGATCGCTTTTAATGTGCTGCCACACATCGATTCATTTCTCGACAGCGGTTACACAAAAGAAGAAGTCAAAATGCAGGACGAAGCGCGCAAGATCATGCATTCGCAGTCTCTCCGCGTCTCGGCAACGTGCGTTCGCGTCCCAATTTACCGCGCGCATTCAGTGGCGGTAAGCGCCGAGTTTCAGCGACCGCTGTCGGTGGAAGAAGCGCGCGAAATTTTGTCGAAGGCGCCGGGATTGGAACTGGTAGACGAACCGCACAGTAATCGTTATCCCATGCCGTTGACGGTCGCTGGGAAAGATAATTGCCAGGTGGGCCGGGTGCGGCTCGATTGCGCTTTTGAAAATGGGCTCTCGTTTTGGGTGTCAGGCGATCAACTGCTCAAGGGTGCGGCCTTAAACGCAGTGCAGATTGCAGAGTTGTTGTAGTGTCCGCTGTCCTCAGCGGAGTTACGTGCGAGACGAATGACGACTGCGCTGAGGACAGCGCACGCTACAGCCGGAAGCGCCTGGTTAAAAAAAGCGGCTCCGGGATTTTTGTCCGGAGCCGCTGTGAAGATTGCACCAAAATTATTGTGGCCCTGGTGGAGGTGTTCCCTTTTCGGGTTTTTTCTTTCCATGCTCCGGCTGTCCCTGGCCATGCTCTGCTGTAGCAGGCGCTCCAGCTCTCGCCGGCCCGCCAGGTTGATTAAAGCCCGGACCTGGTTGTCTCGCGCCATGCGCTTCGCCAGAAGGGCCGCCCATAGGAGGTGGGCTGGCGGGATGACGTAGCCCAGGTGGCGTTCGCTGTTCTCCGCCAGGATGCCCGGACGCACCGGCGCCAGTTGGCGGCGGAGTGCCGAATCGCTGACGTTCAAGTGCCTTGCCGCGACCTTGGGGCGAAATGTTTACAGTACCACCAGGCGCACCGGGACCCGGACTCTCGCCCAGCTTGTGGATTGGTGGTCGACCATGTTCTGGCGCTGGCGGCGAAGGACGGAAAGCAGGCGCCGTCGTCGCTCCCGGTGCTCCAGCCGGGTTGGCTGTCGCGCCAGGGAGTGGAGGTCGTCCGCCGGGTTTGCCTCGGCCTCGTTCAAATGGTGAAGGCGACAGGCCTGCTGGTCCAGGAGGCGCTGCCGTGACTCCGGGTCGTGGCCGTCCACCTGGCGTTGGTTTCCCTCTCTCAAACGGTGAAGGCGGACCAACTGGTGGAGCCGCTGTCGCGCCTGGAAGCAACCGTCCCGCTCTGCCTCGTGGGCTGGGTGAAAGGGGGGGCTTGGCGCCGCCCTCAGCCGGACTCCCCTCAGCAGCCGGCAACGGGCTGCCGCCTGCTCGCGCGGCCGCACGAGTTGGCGGCGGAACGTTCTTGGGATTTTCGGTTTTGATCTTCTGTTCCAGTTCGGCCTTGTTCTGAACACCAGTCCAGCCGCGTTCAATCTTCGGCTGTGCAACCTTGGCCTTCACGGCCGGAGGCTTGACCGTAGGAGGCGCCTTGGCGATTTTAGCCGGCGCTGCCACTATCAGTTTGTTACCTTGCACCTTTGTGAGCGCTCCCGATTTGGCGGCGACGGACAGATTGGCAGCAGCCTCGCGCTCGATCGTGAGCCGCTGAATAGGCCGGCTCGAGTAAGAGCTAACGACGTTGTAATCCGGGCCATAATTATAGACCACGTTGTTTTGAACGGTGATGTTGGTCACGTTCACCGTGTTAGTAATGTAGGTAATGTTCTGCGTTGGCGGAAAGATTCGATCTCGCAAGACCGGTTCACCGATGAAACGGACGTCACAAAAGTTGTAGTATTGCGGTCCGATATCGTATTCGATATCGACGCGAGCGCCGATAGGTTGTCCGTCATAAACAACTCCCGGCCCACGTGGAGGCAAAGGCGCCCACCCAATGTAATCGCCACCGGTTCGCCACGACACCCAGGCCGGTCCCCAATCAAGATCGCTTCCCGGAAACCAGACCCAGCCGTAATCGGCGAGACTCGCCCAGCGACCATAATGGTACGTGGCCCAGCCGAAGTCTTCGTAAGAAATCCACGTCCAACCGTAGTCGGTATAAGCCCAGTAGCCGTCGGCGTACGGGCGCCAGTTTGGATCGCTCACTGCGACGTCGGGTTGCCAGCCGTAGCCGTAGCCTTCGGCCTCAATCCAGTTCCCGCCGGAAAGATTCTCGTAAATGAAATCGACCGATACGTCCGCTCCCCGCGCCTGCGGAAGAGCAGACACAACAAAAGCCAGCAAGCTTAGTGCAAATAGAATTTTTTTCATAATCGTAAGAAACTAGGCGTTCGACTTCCCTGTCCCGCGATTTATTCAACTTGTCATTCGAAAACTGCATCCACATCGCGCGTGTACGAGGCCGCAGACAAAT
>QHNR01000085.1 GCA_003218475.1 Verrucomicrobiota bacterium
CAAATCGTTTTTTTTAGCATCATCTTCGGCAATGTGGATCGGATTGGTGACTGGACAAAATGGGAGGTGGTGCTGCTCGTGGGCACCCACCAGATGATCGCACAACTTTTCCAGGCGTTCTTTTTCGTGAACGTCGCAAACATTCCAGAGTTGGTGCGCACGGGAAAGTTGGACTCCGTTCTGGTCTTACCGATCGACAGCCAGTTCGCCGTCTCCACGAAACAGTTCGGGCTCGACAGCATTGTCAACGCGGCGCTCGGCGCCGCGGTGGTTTGCATATCGTTGTCCCGGTTGGGAGTTGTGCCCAGTCCAACATCCATCCTGCTTTACGTGACCGCGCTCGGATTCGGGATTGCAGTCCATTACTCTATCATGCTTGGCCTGGCGGCGATGAGCTTCTGGATCATACGCGCCCAGGGACTGGTTTACGGGTATTTTAATTTTCTGAACATCGCGCGTTATCCGGACGCGATTTTCCCATGGCTCTTCCGCCTGATCTTTGGCTGGATCATCCCGGTGGTGATCATCCACCTGGTTGTCGCATCGACCCTTGTGTTTTGGCTGTCCCGTGTCTTTTGGAAATTTGCCCTGCGGCATTACTCCAGCGCCAGCTCCTAAACCAACCATCTTGACCATTTCGTCGACCGGGCATCTTGCCCGAAAGACATAATGCAGACTGGCAGCCTGCATGACGGAACAGGCGCGGATGCCTGATGCCTGTGTTACGAAATCTCCGCTTGCGCGATCAGGGAAATGTTCTTAATTAAGCGTCCATTTTCCCGGCGCCGGTCGATTAGAGGGCGCTTACATCTATGGCAAAACGACTGAAAAAGAAAAAAAGTTCTGCAAAGAAATCGGCCTCGCGGAAGCCGCGAGCGGTGCGCAAAGCTCGCGCCAAGAAGGCCCGCCTTGGGAAGGCTACGTCGCGGCAGGCGGCCTCAAAAAGGAGCGCGCGTGGCAGACAAACCGTGCGGCGTTCGCCAAAATCCAGACAACAGACCACAGAGTCGCCTGCGATTCTGTTGGGTCTGAATCATCGCGAGAAGAAGCTGGATCCGTTCACCGGCAAGCAAAAGCAAAAACTCCTCGAGCTTCGCGATGCCATGGTGGATTCGATGGCCGGCGTCGCTCAGGGCACGCTTCGCTCTCGCGCTGAAGGCAGCGAAGCTTCGGCATTTGGCATGCACCAGGCCGACGCCGGGTCCGACGCATACGATCGCGATTTTGCGTGTCTGGCAAACCCATCCCGCATGCGCGACTCGAAGCAATTCCGTTCGCGCGTTTCACTGTTGAATGCCAATCACAGCTTGAAAAACAAAGTAAAGCTTCGCGGGTCCGTCATTCGGTCACCTCGTTGTTTGGATTGACTGACGAGGAAGGCGGCGAAACCGAGGAAGAGGAAGCCGCGCCCACTGAAGTTAAGGAGTAACAAGGATGGCGCAGGAAATTATCACCCTTGAATGCACCGAAGCGAAAGCTCTAGGCAAACCCGCCTCGCGTTACATGACGACGCGAAATAAAAAAAGTCCGCGCACGCCGAACCGCCTGGAGAAAAAGAAATACAATCCTTTTTTGCGGCGACACACGTTGCACCGCGAAACCAAGTAGCCATCAATGCAGCCAAAAACCCCAAAGCGCCGTTCCGCGTTCCGTCGCGCCAATCGACCAATGCCACGGCGTCGGATCGATATTGCGCTCGAAGCAATCGATTACAAAAATCCTGATCTCCTGAAAAAATTTGTCACTGAAAGCGGCAAGATTCTTCCTCGCCGCGTGACAGGCATGCCGGCGTACATGCACCGCAAAATCACGCGCGAGATCAAGCGCCATCAATGCAGCCAAAAACGCCAAAGCGCCGTTCCGCGTTTCGTCGCGCCAATCGACCAATGCCACGGCGTCGGATCGATATTGCGCTCGAAGCAATCGATTACAAAAATCCTGATCTCCTGAAAAAATTTGTCACTGAAAGCGGCAAGATTCTTCCTCGCCGCGTGACAGGCATGCCGGCGTACATGCACCGCAAAATCACGCGCGAGATCAAGCGCAGCCGATCGGTGTTGTTGATGAAGTGACAAGACGCGCCCTCGCGTTTTGTCATCCTGAACGAAGTGAAGGATCTCTCGTAGGATCTCGATCACGCTGATTTAGTTTGCGTGATCCAACCTTCGTTGCGAGATCCCTCGCTCCGCTCGGGATGACCACGCGACTTAAGTGATGCTCTCCAGGTGGTCGATGAGACAGTTGTAGAGGCGCCTGTGCCAAGCGCCTGTTTCCGTTGCTCCGGCTTTGACACGCGCCCTACACCGCTGCGCTCCACGTTGGATGTCCGACGTTGAGCGTTGAAGGTTTTCTGATCTTACACTCGGCGCGTCTTCTCGCCCTGCTCGATTAGCTTCCAAAACTCACGCGTCTCGCCGAGCTGCGCATCCTCCGACACAGGCAGTTTGCTCCGAAAAAGAAAATCCCGGAACGTGTTCTTGTGTAATACGCGGTGGACCTTAATGCCCTCGTCGGTCTTGGCGAAATAAATCCGGTAGTCTTTCGCGCGGTAGCGATACAATTTTTTTCCCGCGCGCTCTATAACACCGAACCGGTCCGAATTGAAATGCTCCAGGTCCTCAGGCAAAATTTGAAATTCAGCGAGTAACTCAAGCTGCAATCTCTTTGGCAGTGCCGAGATCTCAGCTGCGCTCAGCTCGTTAAAGATGATTTGGAACATTGAGAAACGTGAATCGTAAATCGTTAAAACGTTACGACGTCAAAATGTAACCGCATGGGCCCTGGCGAACAACTCTCACTGGGGACTTCGTCCTCCGCCTCTCAGCGCTCCACCCGGTCGCGATCCGAACCCGAGGATTGAGGTGAGGGTCGCATTAGACAAAGACCCGTCGCACCCGCGTGCCAACGCGGGTAACAATCTCCCACGGAATGGTGCCCGCCTTTTCAGCCAGTTCCGCGCAGGAAATTTCCTCGTTTCCATCACACCCCATGAGAACAACTTCGTCGCCCACCTGCACATCATCGATGTTAGTTACGTCGATCACCATCAGATCCATTGTTACTCGACCAAGGAGTGCGCAGCGCTGTCCGCGTACCAACATGGCGGCGCCACGGTTCGAAAGCTGCCATGGATAGCCATCAGCGTAACCAGCCGACAAAGTTGCGACCCGCATTTCGCGCGGAGTGATGAAGGTGCGGCCATAGCAGATGGAGCTCCCTTTCGGCATATCGCGCACTAGGCAAATGCGCGTTTTCCATGTCATTACTGGCTTGAGCAGTTTCTGAAACTCCGGCAGGGGCGAAATGCCGTAAAGCATGATGCCGGCGCGCACAATGTCGAATGTCTGCGCATTGTGCGCTAGTGTGCCTGCGCTTTGCAGGACGTGCGCCTTGTAAGTTCCCGGAAATTCAGCGCGAATCTGTTCAATTATGTTTTGGAATCGGACGAGCTGGTCGCGCGTGTATTCTGCATCTTCGTTAGACACCGGCATATGAGTCGAAATGCTGTGAATGTTGATATTCCGCAACGCTGCCAGCTTTTTGAAAACCTCCAGTGCTTGATGTTCCACTACGCCCATTCGTCCCATTCCAGTGTCGATTTTGAAATTGATTGCCACCGGTCCGAACCGATTGAATGCTTCCGCTTCTTCGAGACTGGAGATCGTTGGAATAAATCCGCGTTCCGCGATCAGGGATCTCTCCTCCGGAGTTGCCGGGCCAAAAATGATGATGGGATGGGAAACCGATTCGCACAGCGCAAGGGCCTCTTGCAGATTTGCGACGCCAAATAACTGTGCGTCTCCCGCCAGGGCCTGCGCCACGCCGAGCAGTCCGTGGCCATAAGCGTTTGCTTTCACCACCGCGAGTATCTCGGCGGAGCCGGTTCGTTCCCGCACGACCTTCGCGTTGTGCCGCAGCGCGCTTCGGTCGATTTCAGCCCAGCAACGATAGGTTCCTTTCATGCTTCTGTTTTCACCTTTGGTATGGTGATGTGCGGCTCGCGCAAATAAATGGGCTCGAGCGGTGGCAAAGAAAAGCTG
>QHNR01000087.1 GCA_003218475.1 Verrucomicrobiota bacterium
AAGGCGCGTAACCACCGTAGCCGAGGGCAACGCCCTCGGACGGAAATTGCCCATAGAGATTAATTCGCCCTGAAAGGGCATTCCAAAGATTCTCAATCCCACAAATACCGTTCGTCATATGCCACCTCGTATTTTTTCAAAATCCGCAAATACTCTTCCTGAAAGGTTTCTTTTCGGTGATGTCCTTCCTGGTCAAGAACGTATTTCTTGACCGCGTCGAAATGTGAAGGACTCACGCTGAAGAGTCCGTAGCCATCCTGCCAGTGAAAGTCGCGGAGGGTCGAATCCAATGTTTTAATAAATTTGGACGAATCTTTTTTGACAATTTCCAAAACTTTCGTTGTCGCAAATTTTTTAGTGAGATTGCACAGGACGTGAACGTGGTCCGCAATGCCGCCGGTCGTAATTGAATTGCATTCCAGATTTTGAAGGATGCGCGATTGATACGCCCATACCCGCTCGCGGATGTTGGTTGTTAGCCACGGCCGTCGCCCTTTGGTCGCGAAAATGATGTGAGCGTTCAAGATGTGTAACGATTGCGGCATACGCGGCGGATGATGGCACGAACTGGTTTGCCCTTACAGGGCGAATATTATCCTCGAATGTGAACCGAGGGCGTTGCCCACGGCTACGATGGCTCAGGCTTGTGGCCTGAATAACAATTGCCCACTGAAGGGATGGCGTTAAAATTTTTACACAGCAGTTTTTATTTGTCCTGAACGCGTCCGATTGTTCGTCATAGCTTTGACGAACGCACACATCAATAGAAAGACAAAATATGAACACATCAGAGAAGAAACAGGCAGCAAGCATCGCGTGGTTTGAAATCCCGGCCGATGACGTCGAGCGTGCCAAAACGTTTTACGGCGGCTTATTTGGTTGGAAAATTGAGAGATTCCCAGGACCCCAGGAGTATTGGCACATTGATACCGGTGGCGGCGACGATACTCCCGACGGGGCGCTCAAGAAACGTAAACAACCGCAAGAGCCAGTGGTTAACTACGTCAGCGTAAATTCAGTCACCGAGTTGTCCAAAAAGATCGAGAAACTTGGCGGTAAAATCTGCATGGCGAACACGGCCGTGCCGCAGATGGGCTATTTCGCCGTGTGCCAGGATACCGAGGGGAACCCGTTTGGAATTTGGCAGACTGACCCGAACGCGAAATAATTTATCCTAAACTGCGTTATTCGTTCGTCGTAGTTCTGAAAACTCGAAAACAATCAACTATCAACCATCAACTAGAAACCAATATGAACACACAAAATCAGAATGGATATATGCTGCTGTACCGGACCGATGATTGGTACAACAGGCTTTCGCACGAAGAGCTGCAGAAACTCATGGGCCAGAACAAAGCTTGGATCGAAGGATTGACTGCGCAGGGCAAAGTCAAACCTGGACGCGCGCTTGAACGCAGTGGCGCCATCGTTTCCGGCAAAAACGGCCGGTTCATTACCGACGGACCATTCGCTGAATCGAAGGAAGCAATTGGTGGATATCTGGTGCTCGATGTCGAAACGATTGACGAAGCCATTGCTATTGCCCAAAGCAGCCCGGGCCTGGCTTATGGCGGCTCAATCGAAGTGCGCCCAGTGGCTGAAGAATGTCCACTCGACGTCCGCGCACGCGAATTGGCGCGAGAAGAACAACTTGCAATGGTTTAAACTCGATAACACTTAAATTACAATCACCAACCACAGAATATGAACACACAAAATCAGAATGGATACATGCTGTTGTTTCGCGGGAACGACTGGTACAAGAGCCTTTCGCCAGAAGAAACACAGAAAGTGACAGATCAATGGATGGCCTGGTTCAAGCGGCTAACCGACCAGGGCAAAGCCGTCGCAGGCAATCCACTTGAGCGCGAAGGCAAAATCGTTTCGGGCAAAAACCGAGTGGTGTCCGATGGTCCATTTGCCGAATCAAAGGAAGCGATTGGCGGCTACTTTTTGCTCGATGTCGGCAGTCTCGATGAAGCCGTAGCGATCGCACAGGAGTGCCCAGGGTTACCCTTCGGCGCCATTGTCGAAGTCAGACCCGTGGCGGGCGAGTGTCCGCTGGCGAGCGAACTCAAGCGCGAAGCAGAGTTCGCCACAGTCTGACCAAGCCTCGGATCGCCAGATCAAAAGCGGCACACGGACCGTTGTATCTGCCCGGTTTATCTTGTGAGCCTGGCATTCATCGCGGCGAGGGCGACGTCAGCCACCGGGTTGACCGCGCTCGCGGTGAAAGCGGTTTGCCGAATTGGCAGGAAAAGTCAACAACCACACGAAACTCAAGGAGGAGAAATGAAAATCGAAACACTGGAACCGAAAACCGGCGCAATCGACGTGAATCTTTCCAAAGTCGTATCGAGAGAGCAATGGCTGGTCGCGCGCAAAGATTTGCTGACGCGCGAGAAGGAATTAACACGATTACGTGACAAAGTAAGCCGCCATCGGCGCGAGTTGCCTTGGGTTAAGATCGACAAGGAATATGTCTTTGACGGCCCAGATGGCAGGGCAACTCTAGCCGATCTCTTCGACGGACGCAGTCAATTGATCGTCTATCATTTCATGCTGGGGCCAGGATGGGAGGAGGGTTGTAAAAGCTGCTCCTATCTGGCGGATCATTTTGACGGCGCAAACTGGCATCTCCCGCATCGCGACGTGACCTTCGTCGTTATCTCGCGCGCACCGTTGTCCGAAATTCAATCCTATCAGAAACGAATGGGCTGGCGTTTCAAATGGCTTTCTTCGCACGGGAACGATTTCAATTTCGATTATCACGTTTCGTTCACCCAGGAAGACGAAAGGAACGGAAAAGTTGATTACAATTACGCGACGCAGGAATTCATCAGCGATGAATTGCCGGGTTTAAGCGTGTTTTACAAAGACGAAAACGGCGATGTCTTTCACACCTATTCGACGTATGCGCGTGGGCTCGACAGTTTGGTAGGCGCTTACAATCTCTTGGATCTCACGCCAAAAGGTCGCAACGAAAACCAGGACGCAACAATGGATTGGGTGCGGCGTCACGACGAATATTGAGCGGCACTACAAAAAAAAGAAGGAGCAAGAAATGAATCGCGTCACGCACTTTGAGATTTACACCAACGATCCGGAAGCAGTGCAGCCATTTTACCGCGACGTTTTCGGCTGGAAGTTCAGCAAATTCGAAGACGGTCCGATGGAATATTGGCTTGTCCAGACCGGCGATGACAACGAGCCGGGAATCAATGGCGGCATTACCCGTCCGCGTGAAGGGCAAAATTCCGGGACTCTAAACACGATCGCAGTGGAATCGTTGGACCGAACAACAGAGAAAATAAAACAAGGCGGCGGAGAAATCTGCGTTCCGAAAATGGCGATCCCGAAGATCGGATGGCTCGCCTACGCATCGGACCCGGCCGGCAATGTGTTCGGAATTATCGAGCCGGATACAAGCGCGACATAACCAGGGGATCACTTCAGCAACACACAACGAAATCGAAAGGAGAAGAAAATCATGTCAACAAATACGATCCGACTTCACCGAGTGCTCCGGGCAACGCGTGAGAAAATTTACCGCGCGTTTCTCGATCCGGACGCGCTGGCCAAATGGCTTCCGCCAAACGGATTCACCGGCAAGGTTCATCAGATGGACGCCAAAGTTGGCGGCACTTACAAAATGTCGTTCACGAATTTCACCTCGGGCAAGAGCCACTCTTTCGGTGGAACGTATGTCGAACTGACGCCGCACGAACGCATTCGCTACACGGACAAATTTGATGATCCAAATTTACCCGGTGAAATGCAGGCGACGATCACGTTGAAAAAAGTTCCGTGCGGAACGGACCTGAACATCGTGCAGGAAGGCGTGCCAGCGGTCATTCCCGCCGAAGCGTGCTATCTCGGCTGGCAAGAATCGCTGACGCTATTAGCGAAGCTCGTCGAAGCTGAAATTCCAGATCAGCTGTGAAACTTTCTATGAAGATTCCGTTTACCGGTGGCTGCTCTTGTGGCGCGATTCGGTACGAATGCGACGCTGAGCCGATCATGATGTTTAAGTGTCATTGTCGCGATTGCCAGCAGGGGACCGGCAGCGGATTCGCTCCCGGGCTGTTGCTGCCTCGAGAGTCGTTTCGATTGATCCGCGGACAATTGCGTTACCATTTCACGCCCAGCATCAGGCGAGGCAAACATAAACGCGGTTTTTGTCCTGAATGCGGATCCCGAATTACGGGAGGCGAATTTGAAGGAGTAGAATCGCCCTTTGTGGGAGTCCTGGCTGGCAGCCTCGATGATCCGAGTTGGTTTCAGCCACAGATGGACATCTTCGTTTCGGACGCCCAACCGTGGGACCAAATGGATCCCGCAATTCCGAAGTTCGATGAGTATCCGCCGCTGCCGACAAAGAAATAAAACAAACATGCAAAAGATTACTCCGTTTTTGTGGTTCGATGATCAGGCCGAAGAGGCTGTGAAGTTTTACACATCGATTTTCAAGAACTCGAAGGTCGGAAGAATCCTCCGCTACGGTGAAGAAGCAGCGAAAATATCAGAGAGCGGCCGTCCGATAGGGTCGGTGCTGACGATTGAATTCGAACTTCAAGGCCAGAAATTCGTCGCACTAAACGGCGGTCCGCTTTTCAAATTCAACGAGTCAATTTCGTTTGTTGTGAACTGCGAGACGCAGGGCGAAGTGGATTATTTTTGGGACAACCTCAAGGCAGATGGCGGCGAGGAATCAGCCTGTGGTTGGCTCAAGGACAAATTCGGTGTGTCGTGGCAAGTCGTTCCAACTGTTTTGATCGACATGTTGCACGACAAAGATTTCAAAAAAACCGAACGCGTCATGGCCGCGATGCTTCAAATGAAGAAAATCGACATTAAAGTGTTGAAGGAAGCGTATGATGGGTGATTCGGTTCATGATCGTTGTCTGCCAGACCTGCCTACTAAACACGCGAAATGACACGAAACTCTCAGAGATGAGTCTTTCTGTCATTCGCGTCATTCGTGTGTTTCGTGGGCAAAAACAAGAAAAGACCTGCGGTTAGAAATTTAGCTTATGAATAAAATTCGAGTGTTAGTGGGTACAAGGAAAGGCGCGTTCATCCTCACATCTGATGGCGCGCGGAAACAATGGAAGGTCAGCGGCCCGCATTTCCCAGGCTGGGAGATTTATCACATGAAAGGTTCGCCGGTTAATCCCGACCGGATCTACGCGTCGCAGACGAGCGCCTGGTTCGGGCAAATCATTCAGTGTTCCGACGACGGCGGCAAAACGTGGAATCCGCCCGGTACAAAGCCGGAGGACTTGATGGCGCCGGAAGGGATGCCGAAGGGCGAAAGTAACATGTTCGCTTACGATGCTTCGCCTGAAACCGGGAAACCACTCACGACGCACCAGTGGTACGACGGCACTCAGCATCCTTGGGAATTCAAGCGTGTCTGGCATTTGGAGCCGTCGCTTGATAATCCCGATCACGTTTACGCAGGCGTGGAAGATGCCGCGTTGTTCGAATCGAAAGACGGCGGCAAGTCCTGGCACGAACTCGCCGGATTGCGTGGCAGCGATACCGGTCCCAAATGGCAGCCAGGCGCAGGCGGGATGTGTTTGCATACGATTCTTATCGATCCAAGTAATCCCAAACGAATTTCAGTCGCGATCTCGGCCGCTGGTGCGTTTCGCACCGATGACGGCGGAAACAGCTGGAAACCAATTAATCGCGGGCTCCATTCGCAATACATTCCGAACCCGACAGCAGAAGTCGGCCACTGCGTGCATCGTATGGCACTGCACCCTTCGCGCCCGAACACGTTGTTTATGCAGAAACACTGGGACGTCATGCGCAGTGATGATGCCGGTGATTCATGGAATGAGGTCAGCGGAAATTTACCGACCGATTTCGGATTTCCGATCGATGTGCACGCGCACGAGCCGGAGACGATTTACGTCGTGCCGATCAAGAGCGATTCCGAGCATTACCCCCTCAGCGGAAGGTTACGCGTGTACCGCAGCCGCACGGGCGGCCATGAATGGGAAGCGCTGACGAAAGGTCTGCCGCAACGGAATTGTTACGTGAACGTGCTGCGCGACGCGATGTCGGTCGATTCGCTCGAGCCGTGCGGCGTCTATTTTGGCACAACTGGCGGCCAAGTTTATTCATCGACCGATGCAGGTGACAGCTGGAAGTCCATCGTGCGCGATCTGCCGGCGGTGCTTTCGGTTGAGGTGCAAACGCTCAGTTGAGCAAGTCCCAATTCCCAGCCCCAAATCCCAAATAAGCTTTCAATGATCAAATCCCAAATTCGTGAACTTTGTGTCCCTGCGATTTTGACGTTGGCGATTTGGAATTTGTTTGGAACTTGGGATTTGAGACTCGGAACTTTATTCATCCAATGATCCGCGTCGTGCTTCCGCCTCATCTGCGTACGCTTGCACGCGTTGATGGCGAACTGGAACTAGAAGTTGAGACTCCCGTGACCCAGGGTTCAGTGCTCGACGCTCTTGAGGCAAAATATCCGATGCTCCATGGAACAATACGCGATCATGTCACGAAACTTCGCCGGCCAATGGTTAGATTTTTTGCCTGTGGCGAAGATTTGTCGCATGAATCACCGGACGCCGCGTTGCCAGACGCGATTGTAAAAGGGTCAGAACCATTCTTGATTATCGGTGCCATTGCCGGTGGTTGAGCGAAAAGCATTTTTGCGAAACGTTTGAAACAAACACAGGAGACCTAAAAGGAGGACAGATGAATACAGAAGAAGTGGCGACAAAGCTGGTAGAGTATTGCCGGAAAGGCGAATGGATGCAGGCAGTCGATGATCTCTACGCAAAAGACATCGTCAGCGTAGAGCCCAGGGAGATGGAGAACATGCGGGCGGAAATGCGTGGCATTGATCAGGTGCGCGGTAAGACGAAGTGGTTTGAGAACAGTTTCGAGGTGCACAGCGCAAAAGTCGCCGGACCGTTTGTAGCCCGCGACACCTTCGTTGTGCAGTTCGATATCGATGTGACGGACAAAGCCTCCAAAAAGCGGATGCAAATGTCGGAGGTGGGAATTTACAAGGTTAAGGACGGCAAGGTCGCGCGCGAAGAATTTCTGCCGCTCGCTCAACCGAAAAAGTAGGGTCTCGCTAATCCCACCGACGTAACTCAGGCAGACATCTTGTCCGCAATTTTTTGCAGGCTGGGAAGCCCGCGTGACTTATCAGGCAGGATGCCTGAATTACGTGATGATTGCGTGACGAGTGCCGCGACGATATGCTCGCGCGCATGTCGCGAAAGGCAAAACCCAGCCACCAAGCGAAGAGCGCTCACAACTTCGGAGGGGCTTTGCGCCGTGAATTTCCGCTGCTAATCGGTTTGGGAACGGCGGCGATCTTTTTTTCAGCTGGAAATCAGTTCGTCGAACTCGTTGGGCACCCGGTAGCGATGATCGCTGTCTTCCTATGGCTTTTTGCTGTTATCCTTTGGTCGGCAATTTGTGTGGTGAGCCATGCAGACTGTCTCGCGATTAAGTTAGGTGAACCCTACGGAACCTTAATTTTGACCCTCTCGGCGATCTGTATCGAGGTGGTCATGATATCCACGGCAATGTTGCATGGCGCAAACAACCCAACGCTCGGACGGGACGCCATTTTTGCCGTAGTTATGATCGCGCTTAATGGCTTGGTCGGGCTGTCGCTGTTGCTGGGCGGCTTACGTTATCGAGAGCAGTATTACAATTTGCTGGGTGTGAACTCGTATCTCAATGTGATCATGACGTTAGCGGTGCTAGGTTTAGTCTTTCCCAATTTCACCACTTCTAAGAGCGGGCCAAATTTTTCTACCGAACAGGAAGTCTTTCTTATTGTGGTGTCACTCCTGCTTTACGCGATTTTTCTGCTCATCGAGACCGTGCGACACCGCGGCTATTTCATGGAATCGGAGGACGTTGTGGTGCTGGCGAAGTCTGCTCATCATCCATTGCACGTGCGCTCAACCACTTTTCATGCGGCGTTGCTGCTCGTCTACCTGATAACGGTTATTTTACTGGCGGAAAAATTCGCTATCCCGTTGGACAACGGTATTGAGAAATTTCATATGCCACAGGCACTTGGCGGCGCGATCATTGCAGCGTTGGTGCTCTCGCCGGAAGGCTTAGGCGCGGTCCGCGCCAGTGTGGGTAATCATCTGCAGCGTTCAATAAACATTCTGTTTGGTTCGGTGCTCGCGACAATCGGACTAACGATTCCGGCCGTACTAACCATTGGACTGATCACGAAACGACCTGTCACACTCGGCGTGGAAGGCGCCAATCTTCCGCTACTGCTCCTGACACTGGCCGTGAGCATAGTTACATTTACAAGCAGGAAGACAAATATTCTGCAGGGTTGCATCCACTTTTTACTGTTCGCTGTGTTTGTGCTTTTGATTTTTGCGCCTTGAGTTGATGACGAAGAGGGGATCCTTCAGAAAGTCGGGAGCGCCGTGCATTTAAACAAATCCGACAAGATCTTCGTCGCCGGACATCGGGGAATGGTGGGCAGCGCAATCGTTAGACGGCTCGAAAGCGAAGGCTTCAACAATCTGCTGACACGCGATCATTCGCAGCTTGATCTCGCCAATGAGTCTGCGGTCGCGAAATTTTTTGCCGAGGAACGACCAACCATAGTCATTGTCGCGGCCGCAAAGGTTGGCGGAATTAAGGCGAACGACGATTTCCCGGTGGAATTTCTCCTCGAGAATTTGCAGATCCAGAACAATGTCATTCGCTCAGCTTATGAGAACGACGTGCGCAAGCTGCTCTTTCTTGGAAGCTCTTGCATTTACCCGAAGTTTGCGCCGCAACCTATTCCCGAAACGGCGCTGCTAAGCGGGCCGCTGGAGCCGACTAATGAAGCCTACGCCATTGCGAAGATTGCCGGCATGAAGCTTTGCCAGGCTTATTGGCACGAATTCGGCAGGCATTTTATATCGGCTATGCCGACCAATCTTTACGGCCCGAACGACAATTTCGATCTGGAAACATCACACGTGTTGGCCGCACTAATACGCAAAGCGCACGAAGCTAAAGTGCGCAAGGATCAAAAGCTAACCGTGTGGGGAACTGGAAAACCACGTCGCGAATTTTTGCATGTGGACGATCTTTCCTCAGCATGTCTTTTGCTCCTGGAGAAATATGACTCCCCAGAGATCATCAACGTCGGTTGCGGCGAGGACATTTCAATTCGCAAACTATCGGAATTAATCTGTGACGTGGTCGGGTTCGACGGTGAACTCGCTTGGGACACCAGCAAGCCGGATGGTACGCCGCGAAAACTTTTAGACGTGACCAAGCTTCGCGCGCTCGGCTGGAAGCCGGCAATCCCGCTGCGGGATGGAATTGCTCGGACGTATGAATGGTTCCGGGCCAATTCCGTGTAGTGACACTGATTCGTCCTAAGAGCGACGGTCGACTTATTCGACGATGGACTCATCTGCGGTTTGACCGCGAATCTTTCCGGCGTTGACTGCTTTTAAGGCGACATGAAAAATTTGCGTGTTGGGGTTGTTGGGGTTGGTCATATCGGAAGCAATCATGCGCGACTGTATGCGGAGATTCCGTCCGCTGAGTTCACCGCAGTGTATGACGTGGATCCTATCACGAACCGCACAATTGCGATCAAGTTCCACGCGACGCCTGCCAGATCTCTGGATGAATTTATTGCGATGATTGACGCTGCTTCCGTGGCAACGCCCACCAACACGCACTATGAAGTTGCACGGTCTCTCCTTGCGAAGGGCAAACACGTGTTGGTCGAAAAGCCGATCACTGACCACACTGCGCATGCTGGCGAACTGGCAGAGTTGGCCGCGCGCAACGGCCTCATCTTGCAGGTCGGCCACGTGGAACGTTTCAACCCGGTGTTGGGCGCCCTTGAAAAACATCTGACCCATCCGCGGTTCATCGAAGCGCATCGGCTCAGACCGTACTCGGAACGCGGTACCGACATCGGTGTCGTTCTCGATTTAATGATCCATGATCTGGAAGTCATTTTGCATTTCGTGCGTTCGCCTTTGTGGAGTATTGACGCAGTGGGCGTGCCCGTACTTAGCCGGAGTGAAGACATCGCCAATGTGCGACTGCATTTCGAAGATGGATGCGTGGCAAATGTGACCGCGAGCAGGATCAGTCCCGAGCGCGTCCGCAAGATTCGCATTTTTCAGGAGGACGCGTACATCTCGCTCGACTATCAAAATCAAAGCGGCGAAATTTACCGGCGCATTGGAAAACAGATTTGGCGTGACAGGGCAGACATCGAACACGAAGAACCGCTGAAACTTCAGCTCAGTTCGTTTATCGAATGTGCGAGCACGGGACGCCAGCCGCGCGTTTCCGGTTCTCAGGCAGCTGCTGCTCTTGAGTTGGCAGTCAAAATTACGAAACAAATCGCGTCGAGTGGATAGGACGATCCCGTATCGCAGATCTTACTGTAGAGGCAGGCGTGACGCCTGCATGGCATGCGACTTTGCTGCCGACACGACTGCCTCTACAGAAGAATGACCATCTACTTCGTTGCCGGCGAGGTGAGCGCTGACAATCACGGCGCGGCGTTGATGCGCTCCCTGGGCGAGTTGGATCCCAAGCTGAAGTTCATCGGCCGGGGCGGACCGCAAATGCAGGAAATTGCTGACAACCAATTCAAAAACTGGATCGGCGACGCCGCCGTCCTCGGTTTGTGGGAAGTGCTGAGGAAGTATGGTTATTTCCGAGAGCAATTTCGCGAAACGATCAAAGAAATTCTGGAGAGCAAGTCGGACGCAGTCGTGTTGATCGATTACCCTGGCTTCAATTTGCGACTGGCCCGCGCATTGCAAAGACAATCGCGACGACCAAAGATAATTTATTACATCAGTCCGCAGGTATGGGCTTGGAATCGTGGCCGGATCAAAAGAATGGCGCGCTGCATCGATCTCGTGCTCTGCATTTTTCCATTTGAGGCGGATCTCTATAATGAATCAGGCTTGCGTGCGATATTCGTCGGGCATCCGATGATTGAAAGATTGCAGGCTAGCAAGCTCGATGGTGAGCGCGATCCGAATTTGATCGGCCTTTTTCCAGGCAGTCGCCTGCGCGAAGCACGGAAAATTTTTCCGGTAATGATCGAAACGGCGCGCCTGCTGTTGCAATCCAACCCCACTTTGCGCTTTCAAGTCGCCGCGGCATCCGACGAGCTCGCGCGCGAGATGAGTCAGATGCTGAACCCTCACCTTTATCCTCTTCCTTTGGCAAAAGGAGAGGAGACGACGCAAGCACCTAACGAGTCGCAACCCATCTTGGCGAGAGAGGGTATGACAAGGACGTCTCTCCCCTCGTTGAGGGGAGAGGGGAGGGTGAGGAGTGAAGCGTCGCAAAATCCCGAAGTCATTCAAATCAAAATCGGCGAAACAACAGCGCTGATGCAGCGGGCTTTCATCGGGGTCGTTGCCTCAGGAAGCGCTACGTTGGAAGCTGCTTACTTTCGGATGCCTTTTGTGCTGATTTACAAGGTGGCTGTGCCCACTTACCTCGCAGCGCGTCTGGTGGTGAGCGTCAAGTATCTTGGCATGCCGAATTTGCTCGCAGGCAAAGAAGTCGTTCCGGAATTTATTCAGCACCGGGCAAAACCGGCTGCCATTGCCGAGGCCGTGCAGCTGTTAATGGAAGATGCACGCGCACGCGAGCGAATGATTTCCGAATTTGATGCGATCGTTGGCAGACTCCAGGGAGCGACGGTCTCCCCTGGCACGTCCGTAGCTGCAGGCGAAGGCGGCTGTCCGCCGGAGCGATCTGCGGATCGGCCTTCTTTAATGGGCAAGAGCAGAGCTAGTCAAAGAGCGGCGCAAGTAATTGTGGAAGAGATTCGAAGATCGATACCAAAAGGATTCAACTGATCGCGCGATGAAAATTTTGGACATTTCAAGAACACTTTCCAACGATTTGGCAGAATGGCCCGGTGATGAGCCGTTTCGTTTTCGGGCGACCAACGAGATAGCGAAAGGCGCAAGTGTAAACCTGGGCGCGATCACGATGAGCGTGCACAATGGCACGCATGCTGATGCGCGGTTCCACTTTGATCCAAAGGGCGATTCGATCGAGAAAGCGCCGCTCGACGCTTATGTTGGTCGCGCAACCGTGGTCGATCTCGCCAAAAGTTTTGCGCGGTCCAAGCAGAAACATTTGATCACCACCGAAGATCTCAAGCCGCATGCCGAGGACATCGCGGCGACCTCGCGGCTTCTCGTAAAAACCGGTCGCTGGAGCGACTCCACAGTTTTTCCAAATCAAATTCCGGTGATCGCAGCCGATGTCCCGGCATGGCTGCAGAAAAATGGAGTAAAGCTGCTCGGCGTGGATCTACCATCAATGGATGAGATCGATTCAAAATCGTTGCAGAACCATCACGCGCTGGCCGGTGCTGGCATCGCCATCGTTGAATCGCTCGATCTGACCGAGGTCGCCGCCGGATTTTACAATCTCGCAGCGCTGCCTCTAAAAATCGCCGGTGCCGATGGAGCACCGCTGCGCGCGATTCTCTGGCGCGAGTAAGACCGAATGAGTGTCATTCCGAGCGGGGCCTGGCGCAGTCGAGGAATCTCTGGACGCTAACAATCCGAGATGTCTCCAGCCCTTCGCATAAAGCTACGGCTTGGCAAGCGACTGCGCTCGACATGACAACGAGCGTGCTCGAAGACCAGCGCACGATTTGGGTCGTTGTTGCCGTAATTTTTCTCTTGTTTCTAATCGGCAATTTACCCTGGCAGCTCGATGACTACGACCAGGCGAAGCAGGCATTCACTTCCTTTCAGATGATCAAGGAAGCCCGCTGGTTTTATCCGCAGACTCCGCACGAACACGTGGCAACCAAACCGCCGCTCGTGGGATGGGTCTCAACAGGTCTTTTCGGATTGACCCAATCATGGGAGCTGTCGTGGCGATTGCCATCACTTCTCGCTGCGATCGCCCTGGCAATCTTCTTGTTTCGTGCTGCCAGCTCCGCTTACGGACCAATTGCCTGTCTCATGGCGGTAAGTGCATTTGGATTGAACCTGCTGAGTCCGCGTTTGGCAACACTCGTGCGCACCGACATGCCGCTGGCGCTCGTAATTTTTCTTATCGGCCTATTGATTTGGAAGAAGATCCAAGAGGGAACCGACTGGAGACTGCGAGACCAAACTTACGTTTTTGCATTGCTTACGATCGCGATGCTGATCAAGGGCCCGATCGTTTACGCGTTCCTGCTGCCGGGGATTTTGCTGTTTCAATGCTTCGCATTCAAGGAGCGACGGCTTGGGCAGCCGTCATTCCATGTTAGCCCGTGGCCCGGTTGGTGGCCATGGATTGCATCTCTGGTGGTCTTTTTGTTATGGGCGACTGGCGGCATCGTTTTTCAGCCCGGCTTCTTTGATGAAGTTGTAATGCGTGAATTTGTTGCGCGCTTTGGCGAAACAATTCATCGGCCGCAACCGCTCTATTTTTACTTACCGCATCTACTGCACAAATTTGCTCCCTGGAGCGTGCTCATCATTGGCATCGCGCTCGTCGATCTTCATTCGCGAAAATGGCGGCTGAGCTCAGCGTTTCGCGAGATGTCACCTGAGACTTTCTGGCTGCTTTGCTGGAGCGTGGGTGGCTTAATCTTGATGTCGCTAATTCCCTCCAAGCGCGTCGATCGAATTTTTCCAATCATACCGCCTCTGTGTTTGCTGTTGGCGGCGCAAATTGGCGGCCGCCGATCCTCCTCAAGGAGTGGCGGCTTCCCAGCCGTCAACTTAGGAATCGACGGCTGCCCAGGCCGTCGCCCCTTGCACGTGAACGCCACCGCGCGGCGTCCCTACCTGGCCATCGCATTAGCGTTCGCAATTCTATTCACCGGCGGCTACACGATCTTCAAGGTCATCTCAGGATATCGGTACCATCGCGACGCGCTTGCTATTTTTGGACGGGGGGTTCGCCGTGAAGCGGCGGCGCATCACTGGCGCTACGAAGTCGTTTCCGCGAAGGACGAAGGGTTACTGCTCTATTTGCAAAAAACGCATTTCATGGAGCCGGACCATGCCGTCGCTGAATGGAACGGTGGCAATCTCGACGCCTTGATAGCGTCAAGAGAGAAGGCGTCAGGTTTGATGCCCCAACTTGCGGGTGCTGCTCTTTCTCAATTGAAGTCAAACGAGAGAAAGAAAGAGCACGGGACAAGTTACGTTTTGATTACGCGCTGACTTTTTGATTACAGCGCAACCACAGCTTGCTCGCCGTGGCGAGTCCGCGCCGAGGGGATGGAGGGCACGGGCGGTCCGCCCTTACGCCTATCAGACCACCGCTAATCGCCCTGCTGAAGCCAAACATAGCGTTTTCCGTTCCAGTAAATCAACGCGCTAGCTGCTTCGCTCTTACTCACAAGAAGTACGTCTCCGCGCAAGTGTGGGAGGCTTTGTGCTCCGGCTGCCTTAGCGCCAGCGTCTTTCGTATAAATCTGCCAGTTATCCATCCATTCGAAATCATCATCACCGTTGCCGATGGCAGTCTCTGCGCCGAGAATTGTCACCTTATTGACCAGCCCATGAATGATCGGGATGCCGAGCCTTCCGGTCGAGCGTTGCTTCACTAGAACCGCTATGTCGATCTTGTGGTAGCCATCGAAGTCTCCACGTAGAACGAGCTTAAATAGAACGAAACCTCATATTTCTTTCCCATCGAACCGTTCGTAATGGCTGTCTGGACCGGCTGAGGAATATCATCAGTTTGAACAAGCACACCTGTGGTTTGCCAGTGCGCGGGATCCTTTGCCGCAGGTTCGGCGACAGCAATCGCGACGGGCAACAACAGAGTAAATGCAACGTCGGCCAGGACTAACGCTTTCATGGCGACTGTCGCGTCACTTCTTCGTGAAGCGAGTTAGCTGGGTAAATATGCATTGCCAGCGTTCAGCTTGCTTAACAAAAATATCTGTCGCGCGTTCGCAGGAGGTGAAGTCCTGTCCCATAAACTTTCCTTTACTCGTCGTCAGCCCGGTCACCACGGCGGTGTTTCCGTAAACACGGACTTTTAGGTCTGTAGACTTCATCGACTCATGGGACAACGCGCCAGATCGGATGACTTCCAGAAACCGGGCCTTATCGATGATGCTTCCATCGGGTTCAACGATGATCCAATCATCAGCGAGGAGTCTATCGAGTGTGTCCGCATTATTGCTGGTGACTGCTCGCGCAAATTCGTTCTCCAATTTCAACAGTTCTTTTTCCATCGTATTGTTGTGGAGTAGGATCAGCTAACGCTAGCGACGGCGAGTATACAATCAGAAATCCGATATCGAAAGTCAGAGAGCGGTTTCGCGCCTGCAGCTCAGTAACTGACGCGCGTTTCATATCGTTGTAGAGGAATATCCAGGCACCAACGAGTGGGTGATTGAAGGCTGTTATTCGGTGTGGCTTCACACTCTTCGTCGAATCTGGTTCCGCAGTACGGACACATGACTACAGGTTCTGCTGGTCCAAGTGGATTGACGGGGGACATGATAGCTCCGCCGAGGCGATACGAACAGCGAGGACAGCGAATCGCGTATATCCGATAGATGGATCCCGCCATCGCGGCGAGAAAGCTGAGAATGCCGGGAAAGACAAGCCAGCGAAGCGCCAGAGATGAAGCGGCGCTGAAGAAACAAAGCATTGCGCCAGCAGTGCCGCCGATCCAGAGGAAGTCAGCCACTCGCTTCTGACGAAGAACTTTCTCGCGAATGGTCATGAGGTCTAACGAGAATTAGATGAAAATTTTCGTCTAACTTGGGATCGGGTGCCACCTCCTTGTCGGCTGTTGGTCGCCCAGCGGGCTGCGGATGGCAAGACCGAGTTTGTTCAGGACGTGGGTGTAAATCATGTTGGTCGAAACGTCCTTGTGCCCGAGAAGTTCCTGGACAGTACGGATGTCGTAGCCACTTTCAAGCAGGTGCGTCTTCTTCCTTTCACGAATCCTTGGGGCGTGGCCCCAGGCTGATGGTGAGACCGCGCCTTCAGCGCTAAACACATACGCCGGGTTGCGCAGCTCGCCGTCGGAGACAAGTTAACCCTCAACTCTCCAGCGGATGGCTGAGCCAGGCAGTAGTGAAGAACGGAACAAAAGTTCGTGATCGCGAGGACGCAATCACCAGCACTCGGGACGAGCGCGCTACCCAGGTCGCGCGCGCTTCCGCAGTCACGCGCGCACGGGGACGCTGGCGGTGCGCTCGAGTTTGCCCCAGCTGACCCACGCGCCTTTGATCGCGCGGAGGATCGCTTTCCAGATGCAGTAACTCAGCATAGGCCGGTAAAGCAGTCGCATCGGCAAGATGCGCCAGGCGCGCACGATCGGCTCCCGCTCGAGCATGCAGGCGAGCGTGGCGAGGATGACGTCCATTGCCAGGAAAATGATAATGAATGGCAACACCGCGTTCCAAGCGCCGAAGGGCAGCGACGCAATCAGGAACAGGTCCACCATTGGCGTGACAGCGACGAGGATGATTTGGAAAAACCAAATGCTAGGCAAACTGAACCAGCCAAGCGCGCGATAGTTCCAGTTAAACACCATGTCGCGGTGTTTCCAAAGACATTGCAACGTGCCATACGCCCAGCGAGACCGTTGTCGCGCAAGTGTGCGGACAGTTTCCGGCGCTTCTGTCCACGCTATTGCGCCGGGCACATAAACAATGCGCTGCCGCTGTCTGTGCAATGAGAGCGTGAGATCCGTGTCTTCAGCGAGGGTCTGCAGACTCAGCCCGCCTGCTTCATCGATCGCGTCTTTGCGAACAGCGCTGATCGCGCCCGGCACCACGGTGATGCAGTTCCAGCGATTGTAGGCGCGCCGGTCGAGGTTAAAACCGCAGGTGTATTCCAGTGCCTGGCAACGAGCGATGAACGTCCGCAAATTTCCAACCTTTGCATGGCCTGATACTGCGCCGATCCGCGCATCAGCAAATGGCTCGAGCAAACGCGGGAGTGTGTCTTGCTGACACTGCGTATCAGCGTCAATAAAAACAATGATGCCGTGGCGCGCGGCGGCGAGACCACGTTGCAATGCACGGGCTTTTCCGTGGTTTTCCTGGTGCAACAATCGGACGCGGGGCTCAGTGAGCGCGATGCGCTCGACTTCCGCCGCAGTTTGGTCATGCGAACCGTCGTCCACGACGACAACTTCAATTTCGCCTTTGTAATCTGTGGCGAGAAGCGTGCGCAAAGTTTCCGCGATCACCTTTCCTTCGTTATAAGCAGCCATCACCACACTGACCGGCTCCGCAAAATCTGTTTTAGGTCCGCGCCGAAAACGGTACGCGAGCCAGATGACAACCAGGGTGCGACCTACCACCAGCGCCGTCGCCACAATCATGAACGCCCAGAGGAATTCCTCGATGCTGTGGTAAATGCGAAACCCGGTGCTGCTTACGAAACGAGTGAGCGTTCGGGCATTGCCTTGCAAGGGCGGCATCACCGCATCGCGTGTCGTGCCCAGTAAAGTGCTTAAAGGCACGACGGTGTCGCCTCGAGTATGCAACCAATCCAGAATGCGGGGCAGAGCTTGCACCGTTTGCGAACGATCTCCGCCCGCATCGTGCAGCAGGATCACGCTGCCATCGTGTCTTTGTTGTTTAATCCGCCGCAGGATGATGTCCGCGCCGGGCTTCGCCCAATCCTGCGGATCGATATTCTCAAGGACAACGAGATAATTGAGGTCTTCGGCGATTTTCAGCGGCGCCAGTTCGCTAAGTTGGGTGGGGCCGGTATCAGCCGCATAAGGCGGGCGGAACAACGTAGTCGCTCGACCTGTTATCGTTTCGAGCAAGAGCTGCGTTGCGTTCAGTTCAAGCCGGATGTGCTCCGGCCAGCAGAGCGCCAGGTTCGGATGGTAATAAGTGTGGTTCCCAATCTCGTGCCCTTCATCGACGATGCGACGAACAAGCGACGGGTAACGCTCCGCGTTCACTCCCAGCAGGAAAAACGCCGCTTTCACGTTCGCTGCCTTGAGAATGTCCAGGATCTTTGGCGTCCATCGCGGATCGGGACCATCGTCGAAAGTGATGGCGACCTGATGCTCGCCGCCAGCCCCTTGATGGTAAAGCGTCGGGAATTCCGCAAACTTGACGTATTTGGCGGTGAGATAGCCGTCTGTGTCTACGGCAAGTTTTCGCATCCCGTCCGTGCTATTCTGGTCAACAGTGACAATCTCGCCGTCGCCGACGTCCGCTATTGTGTCCGTCGATTTTATTAGTTCCAGCGATTGTCGGGTTTGATTGTCGAGATTGAAATCCCTGGGAACGGCCAGCGCATCCCAAATTGCAGGATCTTCGCTGCCGAGCCGATACAGAGCGAAGCCGCCGGCCTTTTGGTCGCGCACCTCGCGCACCTGGTTGAGGAATGTCACGGCATCCAAAAACCAAACCGCGTGTTCCTTGTCCTCATCCTGAAAATAAAAATACGGGCTATAACTTGGCCCCTGTACATCCACGCTCTTGATTTCCGCATCATTGGCGCGGCTCATTGCTTCGGAAAAACTGATCAGCTCCGCCTTTTTGCCGCCGATGGTCCAATCGTATCCATAACTCCCCATGGCGATGATCCATTGCTTCGTATCGGAGCCTTCCAGCAAGACGCGCACCCAGCCTTCAAACCATGAGCGTGACCCCAGGGGACCTGGCGGATCGGTGTCGGATGTCTCATCAAATAACATCGCCACAAAGCGATCGACGTTATCAGCAAGCGCATCGAAATCGATGTAGTCGAGTTCCTGGCCGGGCTGAACGCACAGCCACAGCTCCTTGTTGTCGTCGTGCAACGCGTCGGCGAATTTGTCGATGAATTTTGTGATGTCTTTTTTGTAAGCCGGATCGATTTGCTGCCAATCGACCACAACCCCGGAAGCCTTCGCGTTACGCAGGACCGAAAGGACACTTTGGATAAACTGATCCTGCCGCTTCGCGGGCCCGTGCGCCAGGTTTTCTATCGCTTCGGGCTGCCACGTGTCGCCGAGAAGATTTGTCAGCAGCGGCATAAGGGCGATGCCCTTGTTCCCGGCCAACTTTGACACGCGGGTGTCGGCATCGATTTGCAAATCGCCCATGCCATCGACAACAGTCATCCATTCCGGGCAAACATGCGTGATCTGCGCCGCGTGTTGCTGAAGGGACGCGTAGCTGTACGGGTCCCCATTGATGTAAAACGCAAGTCGCACCTCGTTATTGGGCGGTTTCTTCCGCGGCCGTGGCGAAGGAGTAGGCGCTGTTCCGGCCAGTTTTTTCGCCGCCTGCCGTGCCGCGCCAAATTTCTGCCACAGCAGGGAAGCTGGAGACAATTGGCCGGCAGGATTTTCCTTTTGCAGCGCTTTCAGTTGGCCCTTTAACTGCCGCAGCGAAAACGGCACATTCATTTGCGGTGCGACAAAAAGCGTCTGAACGAACAGCACGGTCCCAAGAAAAAACAGCACGCCGCCGATCAGCAGAATCAGGCGCAGACGCGGCCAGCGTTTGCCGGTCGGATCGGAAAAAACGAAAGGTGTGACTTGGTCCGGAGGAAATTCAGGCATGCGCCGGGTATAATCGCTCAGACGTGGGAATAAGGGAATCCGATTCTGTTACTCTCTGTGGCGCATCTCCAAAGCCAAATGTATGGCAGGCGTATGGGTCGCCTCGCCCTTGCAGGGAGAGGGGAGGATGAGGGTAATTTAGACAAACCATGCACTGGAAGCCCTCAGCTCTGTCCTCTCCGCTTGATGAAGGGGAGAGGCGACGAAGTACGAATCGCCTCTGGAGTGGTTCGCCTATCACGCACGATTGGACGTTGGACGGCGATTGATGAACGTTGATTCAAATGCGTATAGAACCAGATACATTGCCCACTGGACACGCGGGGATCACTGCGCGTTTAAAAAAAGGGCCCACAATTCATTCGAGCGCATGGGTTGTCCCGGGAGCAACCGTTATTGGCGACGTTACACTTGAAGAAGAATCGAGCGTGTGGTACGGCGCCGTTCTGCGCGGCGATATCAATCGCATCATTATCGGCCCTCGCTCGAACGTTCAGGACAATGCCGTCGTGCATCTTGATACAGACTATCCCACGGTCGTGGGTGAGTTGGTCACGATTGGCCACAACGCGATCGTGCACGCGTGCAAGATCGACAATGAAGTGCTTGTCGGGATGGGTTCCATCGTTCTTGACGATGTAGAAGTCGGCGCGCGTTCTATCATAGGAGCAAACGCGCTCATCACTGGCGGCATGAAGGTTCCGCCGGGCTCGCTCGTCCTCGGGTCGCCCGCGAAAATTCGCCGGCAGCTTACGCTCGATGAGCAAAAGGATATCGCCCGGTGGGCGTGGAGCTACGTCGAAACAGCGAAGCAGTTTCGCGAACTCTGCTAATCGACTTGCCGCCATAAAATCGGACAACAATACTCGCAGCATGAAAACTATTGCTGCTTTCGCATTGGCTACACTTCTCGCCGTAATCTCTGCCCAGGCGGGGTTATCCGCTGAAGAAACACAATCCGCGGACATGCGCCTTTATCCTCCAGCAACTATCCAATGGAAGGAAGGACCAGCGGCTTTGCCTCCCGGGGCGAAGGTGGGCGTGTTGGAAGGCGATCCAACAAAAGAAGGGCCGTTCGTGGTCCGCTTTCAGTTTCCTGACGGCTATCACGTACCGCCTCACACCCATCCAAAAACGGAGCGTGTCACTGTGATTTCGGGCGCACTTTATCTCGCCACCGGAGAAGCACTCGATCGCAATAGCGCCAAAAAACTTCCAGCCGGCTCATTCGGTTACTGGCCTGCTGGAATGAAACACACTGCCTGGTCCGAAGGAGAAACCGTCATCCAACTCCATGGCATCGGTCCTTGGCAGATCAACTATGTGAATCCTGCCGACGATCCGAGGACCCCAAAAAAGTCGCCCTGAAAGAGCTGATGAGCCGGGCGCTATAGGCTTTTTGCAAGTTCGCGCGCGTTCTCGCGCAGTAATTCCGCGGCGCGTTTCATGTTTTCTTCCTGACTCATTCCCGGCCGCGCATTCTCGTAAACGGCATCGAAGACCTTGCGGACTTCTGTATCATTTGTTGCGCGGCCGACCATTGCGAAAACACGCTTGCCGAGTTTTCGCGCCAGTCGGGCCACGCCGCCAGGCGTTTTACCTTCGAGCGTTTGCCGATCCAAACTTCCCTCTCCGGTAACCACAATGTCAGCATCTTCGATTTTGGCTTCGAGGCCCACTGCTTCTGCGACAACATCTAATCCCGGCCGAATTTTCGCGCCGCAAAAACTCATCATGCCGAACCCGAGTCCCCCTGCCGCGCCGGCGCCAGGCTCATTGCGGTAATCGACCCCAAATTCTTTGGCTACCACATCAGCGAGCGTGTTCAGTGCCCGTTCCAATGTGTCGATGTCATTCTTTGTCGCGCCTTTCTGCGGACCAAACACGCGCGTTGCGCCATTTTCCCCGAGTAACGGATTCTTCACATCGACCGCCGCGATTATATTTAACTGTGGAGGCAGCCGTGTCGGCTGCGTTGGAGAGTTGGCAGGCGACACGCCTGCCGCTACAGGGGCTTTGATTTTGGTCAGGTCTCGCAACTGGCTTACATCTCCGGTTAATTCCTCCGCATCGGAAAAGAATCGAAAGCCCAAAGCGCGCGCCATGCCGAAGCCGCCGTCGTTTGTCGCGCTGCCGCCAAGACCGATGATGATTTCGGTCACGCCACGCCTCGCCGCGTCCAAAATCATTTCCCCAACGCCGAACGTGCTCGCGCGAAGGGGATCTCGTTCACTTTCGGACAAGCGGCGCATACCGGAGGCTTCGCTCATTTCCATGACGGCTAGTTTTTCGTCTGCGATCCAGGCGTAATGAGCATCGATCTCCCGCCCGAGCGGATCGTGTGCTTTGCATTGCAACCAGGAGGCGCCGCGCGCATTGCAAATCACTTCCGCAGTTCCCTCGCCGCCGTCCGCCATCGGCACCATTTCGATGTTTTCGGCGGCCTCACGCGCATTCAGCGCGCCTTTGAATTTGTCCGAGGCGATTAAGATTTTCATGGTTCACTGGGTCGGCGAACGTCCGAATGAAAAACGCGCAATCAATAATCGGCAATCGAAAATGGAATTACTCCCACTCGATCGTACTCGGCGGTTTGCTGGAGATGTCGTAACAGACGCGGTTAACGCCTTTGACCTCGTTGCTGATACGACTCGAAATGCGTGCCAGCAATTCGTACGGAACCCGAACCCAGTCTGCGGTCATGCCATCCTGACTTTCGACGATGCGAAGAACGACCGTGTTCTCGTACGTTCGTTGGTCGCCCATGACGCCGACTGATTGCACAGGCAGCAAAACAGCAAATGATTGCCAAACTTTGTAATACCAATCAGCGGCTTCCATTTCGCTCTGAACAATTGTGTCGGCTTCGCGCAAAATGGCTAA
>QHNR01000089.1 GCA_003218475.1 Verrucomicrobiota bacterium
CGCAGTAACCAGGCTATTTCTTCTGCTCCTTTTCTTTTGGAGCCTTTTCCTTTGCAGCCGGAGCAGACGCAGTGGCTTCGCCCTCTTCCTTTTTTTCGGTGATGACTTCCGGTCCGGCAGCCGCCGCTTCCGCTTCGGCCACGGGCGCCTCTTCTTCAACCACTGGCGCGAGCACGGAGAACGCAGTGAGATCGGGCGGCACCTTTGGCGTTACCCCGGAGGGGAATTGGATGTCGCGGACGTGAATGGAATCACCAATGTTCAGATTCGAAACATCGACAGTGATCCGATCCGGCAAATCGCCCGGCAGACATTCAATCGCCAGCGTGCGCAAGCTTTGCTCAAGCAATCCGCCAAAAGTTTTGACGCCAACTGCCGTGCCGGTCGGTTCGAGGGGAACTTCGGCCTGAATCATCTGGTCCATGGAGACGGCGTGAAAGTCCACATGACGAATTTCACCACCGACTGGCGAGTGTTGCACCTCCTGCACGAGCGCCGTGCGACTTGATCCCTCGCCGGCAATTTCCAGTTCAACAAGAACGTTTTCTCCAGAAGCGTGGCTCATCATGGTGTTGATCTCGCGCGTAGCGACTTGCAACGGCTGCGGCTTATCGTTGCCGCCATAGATGACAGCAGGAATCAATCCACGCGCTCTGAGTTTGCGCACGGCGGATCGTCCCACGTTCGTCCGTGGTTCTGCTTTAAGCTGAACTTGTTTTGCCATTTTTTTCGTTCTCGATGTTGAACAGCGACGACACAGACTCGTCGTTATGTATCCGTTTGATGCCTTCCCCGAGAAGCTCGGAAACGCAGAGCACCGTAATCTTAAATCCATCCACCGGACGGACCGGCGTGCTGTTGGTGGTTACTAATTCCGTAATTTTCGACTTTTGCAAACGCCGGGTCGCGACATCGACCAGGACAGCATGCGAAACGCCCGCGTAGATTTTCTGTGCCCCGCGTTTTTTCAAAAGCTCGGCCGCAGAAGTCAACGTGCCGGCTGTTTCGGTGAGGTCGTCAACGAGAAGTACGTCGCTGCCTTCAACTTCGCCGATCAGATATAATGCCTCGGTCTCTGTCGCGCTGCGGCGCTCCTTTGCCACGATAGCCAGGTTTGCGCGCAAGGCCTCCGCGTAGGCCGAAGCCATCTTCAGCCCACCGAGGTCCGGCGAAACGACTGTCGTTTTCCCCGTAAGCTGGTGTCGCAGATATTTGATCAACACGGGCGCCGAGTAGAGATGGTCGACCGGGATGTCGAAGAAACCCTGCACCTGTTGCGCGTGCAGATCCATTGTAAGCACCCGGCTCACGCCCGCGGCGTACAATAAGTTGGCTACGAGCTTGGCCGTGATCGGTACTCGCGGCTGATCTTTGCGATCCTGGCGGGCATATCCAAAAAACGGGATGACCGCCGTAATGCGATCCGCGCTTGCTCGCCGCGCCGCGTCTACCATGATGAGCAACTCCATCAAATGCTGATTGGTCGGCGGACAAGTCGGTTGAATGATGAAGACGTCGTGACCGCGAATATTTTCCTCGATCTTCACGTAGGTTTCGCCATCCGGGAACGAACTGATCGTTGCCTGCCCGAGAGGGACGCCGATGTATTTGCAAATCCGCTCGGCCAAATCGTGGTTGGCGGAGCCTGAGAAGACTTTTAATTCTGGCTGAAGAGCGAACATTTAGGGCGCCTAACTTAGTCGCGCACAAACGGCGTTGGCAATGTTCAAAATTTGCCAGCCGCGGTTTCTTTGGCGAAGTTTCTATTCGAGGTTTTTCTCGATGAATGCGAACGCGATTCGAATAGAACGCCCAACTACCAACTCAAAGCTCTTCGCGCATACGCGCTGGGATGCTGTCCCGGCCGCGGCGGGTCTTTTTCATCTCGCCTATTTCCTCGGTCTCTTCTTCCTTTACCCCCGCGCGCCGCTGTGGGTGATGCTGATCCTCGGGTTCATTTATTCGCTGATGGTTAACGCAAATATCAACGGGGTGGGGCACAATTTCATTCACAACCCGTTCTTCCGTTCAAAATTGCTGAACCGCCTGTTTGGAGTCACGCAGTCGATCGCGTGCTGTTTTTCGCAGACGATGTATGACGGCGTCCATATGCAGCACCACAAAGGAAATTCGGATCGACAGGATGAAAAGGGTGATACAATCGATTGGTTGTCCGTCTACCGTCATGGGCATGACGGCGAACCGGAAAGTCCGTGGCGCTACGTTTTCCTCAGTTTCTTCCGCGACGATGTCGGCGCGATTCGCAAGGAACTGCGCAAACGCGGCAACAATGACGTGTTCTGGGGAAACCTCGAGTTGGCGGCGTTCGCGATGACGCTGCTCACCATGTTTGTGTTCAACTGGCGTTACGTGATTTTCTATTTTCTGCCGTTTTGGTATCTAGGCCATTGCTTCAGCTACTTGAACGGCTATTACCGTCATTACGGCGCGAACCCTGACAAGCCGATTGCGTGGGGCGTCAGCAGCTATGGAAAAATCTATAACTGGCTTTTCTTTTTTAACGGATACCACGCCGAACACCATTTCCGGCCTAAAGTTCACTGGACGAAAATGGAAAAGTTCCACCAAAGCATCGCTGCTTTACAGAAGCAGGAAGGCGTCCGCACGATAAAGCGAGCACACATGCTAGGATTTCTAGACCGCGATCTGCCGAAACGCGGCGAACATGATCGCGTGCAAGGCGTCGAGCCATCGGCCGCCGGGTAGCGTGCTGGGGAGCACAGGCTGCCAGCCTGTAGTCGCCGGCAGCCCTGCCGGCGCCTTTTTTGGCGGCGCAATTCGGATTCGACGTTGATTTCCCGGGTCTCGGCAAGCTGCCGAGACCTACAGGCTGGCAGCCTGTGCTCCCCAGACGCGAGACGCGCGCGCTACCCAGACTTCGCGAAACTGGCGCGCAGCTTTTCCTTCGTGGCTTCGCACTCCTCCTGTAATCGCTGGATTTCCGATCCAAGCTGCTTCTCCAGAGATTCCACTTCCTCGAATTTACCCGCCCCCTGCGCCTTCAGAATCTGATTTTTGAGGAACAGCTCTTTCTCGGCGATTTTCGCTCGATACACGGAATCAGCCTCCGCAAGTTCTTTCTTCTGATCTTTGGTGAGAGAAAGCGACGGCGACGCTTTTTCGAGCCGTTCCATCGCCAGTTCGTAAGCCGATTTCATTGTCGATCTTTTATCTTACTCTTGGCCTTACGCTGGACGGAGCGCCTGCGGCCCTGGCCGCGGACTCGTCAGAGTCGCAGCTCGCCAACGAACTGAAAAAACCGTCGCGGATTGCGTTCAGGAAATCAATTTCTAAGTTGTACGAAATGATGAAAACGTTTCCCTCAGTAGTCATTGTGATTGCTTCCGCATTGCTGACGACCAGCTTTAAAATGGGTGGTCATGGCGAGAATCAGCCAACGGTTCAATCGACCGCTGATGGACATGCTTATGTGCGCAGCATTCCAAGCGGCGATTATGGGGACGAGGGTAAAACCCAGGTGTTTCGAGTGCGGAAAAATGGTGATGAACTCTTGGACGAATACCCTTTGTATATGCGAGGAGAACTTTACCTCGGTGGAAGTCCGATTACCGGAAAATCGTGCTTGGTTCATTTGGAGCCGGAACGATTAACAAGCAACGATGACTTTAAGAAGTTGGGAAAAATATCTCGCTTGGCATTTTACATGGGCGGCAAGGAGCTCCTCGCCTACACCGGCGAGGACTTGGAGAAAATGGGCTTAAAGGACAGAGTGCAGACGCTCGTTTATAGACACGCGGGGCAATTTATGGTTATCGGAATTCAGCAGCGACCGCTAACAAACCACTATGTGTTCGTAATCGAAAAAACTGCTGAGAAAGGTAGTGGAACTGAGACCATTTCGTTCGACATTACTAGCGGAAAGCTGTTCAGGGACGATTTAGAAAAGAGGCCCGAGCCGAAGAGTCCAGCGAACGAAGGCCAATCGGATTCGCCTACACACAAACCGAACCTCGACGGCTGAGTAACCTCGTTGATCGTTTGCGTTAACTCTCGCATGACCGCGAAAATCAAACTCCTCAGCATCGATTTCGATGGCACACTCGTGTCGCGGGTTAGCGAACCAGTTCTCGACCCGCAGTGTATGGAACTGATTCGCGAATCGCAGCGCGCCGGCGCGGTCTGGGCGATTAATACGGGGCGTTCTGTTGATCTGCTCGAGTCCGGCCTGGCCGATTTCGCATTCCCCATCCGCCCAGATTTTATCCTTACAACCGAACGGGATGTTTTTCGTCCCGGCCAAAACGGAGATAAATGGGAGCCATTTGGCGATTGGAACGAGCGGTGTGCGCGAGATCACGCCGAATTGTTTTCTTCGGCTAACTCGGTCCTTGCCGAAGTCGTGGATTTCGTAAACCGAAACGCGAAGGCGCGTCTTATTTACGACGCCGAGCGTCTCGAGGGGCTTGTGGCAGAGAACGATGAAGAAATCGCGCGCATCATCGAGTTTATCGAAAAAGCGCGAGCCGAGCACCCGAACCTGGATTACCAACGGAACACAGTCTATCTGCGTTTTTGTCACGTTGATTACCACAAAGGCGCGGCGCTCGCCGAGCTGGCGCGCCTGCTGGAAATTCCGCGCGAAAACATTTTCGCGGCGGGCGACCATCATAACGACATCTCAATGTTGGACGGCAAAGTCGCCGCGATGCCGTCTTGCCCAGCTAACGCAATTCAGGAAGTACAAGACGCCGTGCGCAACGCGGGCGGTTACGTCGCGCAGAAAGACTTTGGCGCCGGCGTTCATGAAGCGCTCTTGCATTTCGCGAGCCCGGAAAGCTTTCGGGGTTGAGCGTTAAGGCGCTAAATGGAATTGAAATGGCGCAGAATTACCAGTGTACACTTCCGCTAGATCCAGGCGGCCCTGGAGCGTAGCGTCCCTCATCCGACATTTTTTCCCCGGGAACAGTCGCGCTAGATTGAGAGGTCGATTCGCCGGTTGTTGCTTCATCGGATGACGCACAGGCAGAGAGCAGCAATGTGATCACGAAAACCAGCACCGTGCGCATCGCAAAGCGTTCCCTCACAGCGACAAACCTAACTTCGCATATGTTTGATGCAACCCGCGGTGTTCGATAGATTTCGTGGTGACGAACGCGGGCAAAACCGATATCAAATCTCTCCTGGTTAGCGAGCTTCAGGAGCACCTTCGTGAATTGCGCGAACCTTCTTATCGCGCTCGTCAGATCACCGACTGGCTTTATAAAACCCGCGTCAACACAATTGATGAAATGACCGATCTACCGCGATCGCTGCGTACGCGGCTTATGGATCGATTTTCACTCGGCAACATTGACCTCGTGCGCGTGCTCGGTGCGCGCGACACTACGCGGAAATTTCTTTTTCGTTTGGCCGACGGAAATCTGATTGAATCGGTTTTGATTCGGGCGTCGCCGGCGCTTTACGGAGGAAGATCGGACCGCCGGACAATCTGCATCTCGACCCAGGTAGGCTGCGCCTACGGCTGCAAATTTTGCGCGAGCGGCTTGGAAGGGTTCACGCGCAATCTGCGGGCGAACGAAATTGTCGATCAAATTATCGCGATCGAGCAGGAAAGCGGAGAAAAGATCGAGAATGTCGTTTTCATGGGGATGGGCGAACCGCTCGCGAATTTCGAGAACGTGCTCCGTGCGATTCGGATTATCAACGCGCCATGGGGCCTCGCGATCGGCGCTCGACGCATTACGATTTCTACGAGCGGGCTCGCGCCGCAAATTCGCAGGCTGGCCGAGGAACCCTTGCAGATTCGGCTTGCTGTGTCTCTTCACGGTGCCACCGACGAAGTGCGCAACCGAATCATGCCAGTCAATCGCCGTTATAATGTCGAAACATTGCTTTTGGCTTGCGACCACTACGTTGCTCACACGAAGCGTCGCCTCACTTTCGAATACATCTTAATCGCAGATGTGAACGATACTAACCAGCAGGCGCGTCGCCTTTCTCGCCACGCGCGCCGGGTCGCGGCAAAGGTAAACTTGATTCCGTACAATAACGTCTCCGGTCTGCCTTGGACGCGACCGTCAGAAAGCCGTCAGGCAAAATTTTTGTCGATTCTACGGGACGAAGGGATTCCAGCGACGTTGCGTCGTGAGAAGGGCCGTGACATCGATGCTGCGTGCGGACAACTGCGATTGCAAATGAAGCGCGAATTTTCCAGCGGGGCTCTTCCTGTCACGCCATAGTGCGGCACGTATTGGACGGAGGCGGGTGATCTATCCGGCGGTCAAAGACTGTCGCTCTGCCACCAAAAAGTTTTGCGTGTGCAGCGAAGCTCGCGTTTAGTCGGGTATGGCTGAGTACGAGGGCAAGCCCGAGGGCATCTGGGATGAGTACGAGTGGGAGCGTTTTCTTCAGCAGCAGGACGGCAAGACTGAAAAGTACATGCAATTGCTGGAGACCTACCTCGATGATCCTGAGCGCGACGAGATCATCGCCCGCGAGATGGGTTGGACGCAATTGTTGGACGCCAAGGATTGGGGCGCCGAAGTCGATGCGTTGCTGGATGACGGCGCGAGCGAACAGGAGGAGAGCGACCTCGAGAATACTAGCAGGTCGTCAGAGATGTTTGAGGAGCATGATCTGTATCGCGCTGCATTCGCGCTCACCATTTGGATCGATCAACTGTTCGATCAAAATGCTTCGCTCCAGAGCGAACCGGCGGCAGTCAAACTGGCTACGCACGCAGCGCTCGCCAGTGCCAAGCTGGCAGCAGCGTTGAGTGGTGATAGCCTCGACGAAATTGGGATGACCATCGCGTATCTAAAGCGCGCGTTGAGGGCCATTACCGTTTCCATGGAGGCGGCGGCCCAACTGCGGAAACCCGCCGGGCAGATCACCCGTTCACAATATGCAGTTCTGCAGCAACGACTCTTTCAGGTGCGGGACGGAATTATTACCCTGATGGGTGAATATCGCGGCGAATGGCGGCGCCGGTTCGGCTCTGAAGGTTATCGCTGTTGAATGAAATAAGGGCGGGCTCCGTCCAACCATGCAAACGGAAGCGACTCCGGCTCAGGCCGATGTATCGGAATTAGACCTGGTGAGACGATGTCAGGCCGGTGACACCGAGGCATTTGACGAGCTCGTAGCCCGCTACCGGACACGCGTGTTCAGCATGATTTACAACATGGTTCATAGTGAGCAGGACGCCTGGGATCTGGCTCAAGACAGCTTCGTTAAAGCATGGAAGTCAATTAAGCGCTTTCGAGGCCGATCGTCCTTTTACACCTGGATTTATCGGATCGTTATGAACGTGACGATCGATTGGCTGCGGAAAAAGCACATCAAAGGCGCAGGCGCCGAGTTCGATGACGCGATTCAGTTGAGGCAAGTTGATCCGGCTTCCAAAACTGTTCCCAAAACGGAAGCGTTGCCGTACGAGATGATGCAACGAGACGAGATTCGCGCCCGGATCGAGCAAGCAATCGCCCAGCTCTCGCCCGAACACCGTGCGGTCATTCTAATGAAGGAGCTCGAAGACATGCAATACCACGAGATCGCAGAAGCTCTGGGATGCTCGATTGGCACTGTGATGTCGCGTCTGTTTTATGCACGCAAGAAGTTGCAAAATTTATTGAGGGACGTTTATGAAAACGTTTGAGGAAAAATGGACTGCTTGGCTCGACGGCCAGCTCACCGGGCGAGAATTATCGGAATTCGAGGCCTCACTTCCCGACAAAGCTGCTGCTGAAGCGGAAAAAGCGGAGGCAAAACAACTTGGCGAGCTTTTGAAGCGCGAATTGGGCGCGCGGAGTTTAACAAATGAAGAGTTTTTTAGCCACCAGCTCCGCGAAAGAATCGAACAGGAAACAGGCGAGGGGTCTCGGGCGTCCGCCGGCCGCCGCAGAAAAAACTCCTCGTGGTGGACAATTCCTCGCTTGTTATGGGCGGGCACCGTGTCGCTAGCTCTCTTTTTGGTTTGCATGGTTCTCGTCATGCAAAACGAAAAACCGGCCGAGGAATCACAATACCTTACCCAAATTCTAAACGCCCGAGTTGATCCGGTCATCAGCCCAAATGCGACCGTCTCAATCTTTGAGGTGAAACAGGACCGCGTAACGGTGCTTTGGACAGAGGGATTGCAAAGCTTGCCGGCGGATTACGCGGCGAAATAATTGCTGATGGGTCGCTTGTCGGCGTACTTAATTCCTGTTATCGCCCTCATCATCTGTGCGGCACCCGAGGTAAAGGCCGCAGAGACTGTCTGGAGTGGACTTGTCATCGCGGAAAACGTCGCACAGCCACAACGGATTCCTCCGGAATTGACCCGGATCGAGGGATCTCTGAAAAGGTTTTTTGGCTACAACCAATTTCAGGTGATCGGCCAATCGCAAAAGACGCTCAAAACCGGCCAGGAAGACTGGCTCGCGACCAGCAAGTTTTTCGGCCTGCATGTTGACGCGCGAGGCGAGAGCGAGGCAGGCTACGTTTTGAACCTGAAACTTTACAAAGAGAAAGAGCTCCTGCTTGAAACAGATGCCAAGCTGAGCAAGCGCAGCCCCTTGGTCATCAAAGGTCCGCAAATCGGCAGCGGACAATTGCTCCTGGTGTTGGTTGTGCAGTAGGTAGAATCCGCGTAATGGCTTCGCAAGCGCCAAATATGTGTTTAGCGCCAAAGGCGCGTTCTCATCACAGCCTGGGGCATCGCCCCAGAAATGCGGTCGTCCGAGCAACCAAGCGCTGAAAGCGCGTTTCAATTCAGCGGATGGAATGATCGACATGGCGCCAAGAGTGAATCGCGCTTTCAGCGCTCACGCTTTTGGCGGTGGCGCAAATCCTGGGGCGCTGCCCCAGGCTCGTGGTGAATATTGCGCCTGTGGCGCTACCCATGTAGAGCAGCGGAGCCGTCGTCTTCGCAGATCAAACTTCCGCAAGCGCTGTTTTAATCCCGAAATCCGTGCGCGGCTACTTCTTCTCGTTGGTCTGTTTCTGATTATGTTTCGTCCCGGCATGACTGCGGAGAACCCATTCAGTTTCAAAGATACTCCGGGAAAATTGCCGAAAGAGGTTGTTCCGACTGACTACTCCATTCGGATTATTCCGAACATCGACGCGTTCACATTCACCGGAACAGAAATGGTGAAGCTGAACGTGCGCAGTCCGGTTCATCAGCTGGTGCTGAATGCGGTCGAGCTCGAGATCACCGAAGCGTCTCTCGACGGGCAGGTGCTGCCTAAGTCTGCGCTCAACATCGACAAGGAAAAGGAACTCATAACGCTCGCATTGACGTCAGAGCTCTCGCCGAGAGATCACACACTCGCGCTTGGTTTTTCGGGCAAAATCAATCAGCAGGGCCAGGGCCTTTTCTGCATGCGGTATCAGGAACAAGGCAGCGGCGCACAAAAAATCATGCTGGGAACCCAATTCGAAGCGACCGACGCCCGGCGATTTTTTCCCTGCTGGGATGAACCGGCCTTTCGCGCGCATTTTCAATTAACCGTTGTGGTGCCGGAGAACTGGCTCGCTGTATCGAATATGCCTGTCGATAGTGAAAAAAAAATCGATGGCGGGAAAGAGGTGCGTTTTTCCGCCACTCCGCCGATGTCGAGTTATCTGAATGTCTTCGTCGCCGGCGAGCTGGATCTCATCCAATCGCGAGTCGGCCCGACGCAGATTCGCGTGATCGCAACGAAAGACAAAGCAGAACTAGGCCGCTACGCGCTTGAAGCCACGGCGCAGATTTTGCAATACTACAACGACTATTTCGGCGTGCAGTATCCATTGCCGAAGCTGGATCAAATCGCTTTGCCGGGTGGTTTCGGTGGCGCGATGGAAAATTGGGGCGGCATCACTTACTACGAATCTGGGCTTCTGTTTGATCCGAAAAACTCCTCCGTGGAGACGAAGCAAAATATCTACGAAGTGCTCGCGCACGAGATGGCGCATCAATGGTTCGGTGATCTGGTAACCATGGCGTGGTGGGACAATCTCTGGCTCAACGAAGGCTTCGCATCGTGGATGGGCAGCAAATGCACTGCGCGTTTTAATCCTCAATGGGAGGTCTGGCTGCGACGCAACCTGCCGCGCGATCCCACCCGGCGCGTCGGTATTGCCAAAGAACAAGCGATGGAAGGCGACGCAAGGTCGACCACGCATCCGATTCACCAGCCCATCGCAACAGAGGCGGAAGCCAACAGTGCTTTCGACGATATCACCTACAAAAAGGGCCAATCGTTTCTGCGAATGTTGGAGAGTTTCCTTGGCGAAGATGTTTTCCGCGACGGAGTTCGCCGGTACATCGCCGCGCACAAATATTCTAACTCGACCACTGCGGATTTGTGGAACGCGCTCTCGGAAGCTTCGAAAAAACCAGTCGGCGAGATCGCAGCTGGTTGGACGGAGCAGCCCGGATTTCCAGTCGTGAAAGTTAAGCAAGAAGCAGATGGAAAGATTCGGCTCACACAGGAACGTTTCACCGCGAATTTCAAAAATGCCCCGCCGCTGCAGTGGAAAATCCCACTGACGTATTCCGTCATCGGACAAGCGCCTGCGACTTTATTGATAATGAGCAAGACAGACACTCTGGAGAACATTCCCGCAGATCGCGCGCTCAAGTTGAATGTGAGGGGCGCTGGAAATTATCGCACCGAATATGATGAGCCATCCTGGATTCTATTGTTACAAGCTCTGCCGAAGCTCGGCGTTGAAGATCGCGTAAACCTTCTCAGCGATGCGTGGGCTCTGGTGCAGGCTGATCGCGCGCCGGTCTCACTCTATTTTGAATTGGTTGAGAAATTGCCAGCTTCCACTGAGATCGCCGAACGCGAACAGATCATCAATGTGCTGGACTTCATCAACGGTCTGCTCGTCGGAAATCCTGAGCGCGGAAAATTTCAACGCTACGCTCGGTCGCTTTTGCGTCCAACGTTTGACACGCTCGGCTGGGAACCAAAAGCGCACGAACCGGCCACGGCCGCAAACTTGCGCGCGAGTTTAGTCAACGCTTTGGGAGACTTAAATCACCCCGAAATTATCGCCGGCTGTCGCGAACGTTTTGCAAAATATCTCGCGAACCCAGCGTCGCTCGCACCCGATCTGCGCCCTGCAGTTTTTGCGATCGTCGGAGGCTATGCCGACGAAAAAACTTGGACGAAGCTGCACGAACTCGGCCTGAAAACGACGAGCATTGAGGAAAAGCAAAATTATTACAATGCACTTGCTTGCGCGACTGATCCCAAGCTTGTGGCGAAGACGCTTGCTATTGCGCTCACCGACGAGCTGCCCACGAGCCGTGCAACGTCTCTTGTTCCAAAAGTCGCGCGCGACAGCGGTCATTCGGAGGTTGCCTGGGAATTCGCGAAGGCAAATATGCGAGCGCTGCTCGCCAAAACCGATGCGGCAGATTCAAACCGCTACGCGCCCAGCCTGTTCACGTTTTTCTCTGATGACTCGCGCGCCGATGAATTAAAAACTTACGCCAAAAATAATTTGCCTCCGGAAAGCGCCCCGGAAGTAGCGAAAACCGTCGATGAAATTCAGTTTCGCGCAGAATTCGAAAAACGACTCGCTTCTCAATTAAGTACCTGGATTGGCCAGAAAGATCTGTAGAGGCAGGCGTGTCGCCTGCGTTCGGTAAGGTTGCAGCCGGCACGGCTGCTACTACACCTCGTCAGGTATTTTGCTCCGTCTGCTCAGTCTGCGGCGTGACCCACAGGCGCATCGGAATCATCGAAGACTCAACGAAGCCATGACGTCGGAAAAATTCCTGCGCAACATTTTCAGGCCGATCAGTCAACAGCGTGATGCGAAGAAAATTCTTCTTCTTCGCAAAATCGATGGCGTGGTTGAGCAGCTTCGATCCGTAGCCCTTCGCCTGGTATTCTTTATGGACGACCAGGTCCTCGAGCAACATGACAAAGCCGCCTTCGGCCGTGCTGATGGTGAAGAGCAAATTGATCATGCCCACGATCGCGCCGTTGCGTCGCAGCACGAAAACGCGCCCGCGGCTGGGTTGTTCGAAAATGAGCCGCAAACCGCGAATCTGTTTGTGCTTGTCCGGTCGAAAATCGCTTTCCTGGGCGAACAATTCGACCAGCATTGCCGACAACTCATCCAAGTCGGCCTCGGTTGCCGGCTCGATCACGATATTTTCTTGCTCACTCATCGCACGCCCTCGGTTATTCCAAAAATCGGTTGTCCTGGCAATCTTGTAAATTACTACCAGCATGTAACCACGAATGGACACGAATAAACACCCATTCGCGGCTGCCGTGCTGGAGGCTTGGCAGCGTTGACAATGCCACACCCGCCCCTACTGTAACCGCTCCTAAATCGTGCCGGGCTCCTTCTCGGTTTTATGAAACGCACTTACCAGCCATCCAAGCGAACACGGAAACGTCAGCACGGCTTTCGTGCGCGGATGCGGACGAAGGGCGGCCGCGCGATCCTCGCACGGCGCCGGCAACGCGGCCGAAAACGTCTGCTCCCAAAAGGCGTCGAGAAACATTACGTTCGTCATACTCAGGCTTGATTTTTTCGAAATTCGAGATTCGAAATTATATCTCGCACCGTTAGCTCAATTGACTGTTAACCGCGGTATGAGGTGGCCGTTACGGATAAGCTACGGATTTCGAAATCCACCGGCTATTTGGGAAGATGCTTCGACACGGTGGTTCGCACTCATTGAATGCTGCGCGTCTACGCAGTCACGCCGCGGGCAGACTTTCGCGCGCATGACGCAGCGCGCGGGCCATCCAGACTAATTCGTTCAGAAATTTTTCCACCCGACGGCTGTAAGCTGGATCGGTGATTTTGCCAGTCGCGGAATCAAACAGTTTTCCCGCTGTACCGAAATAGACGTCCCAGAAAATCGTTACCAATCCAAGCTCCCGCAGGACCGGCAGCAAACTCTCGATCATGCGCGCGCCACCGAATGGGCCGGCAGACACGCCGCAAACGCCGACGGCTTTGTGCACGTATTCCTTCAAGTTTGTATCTAGCACATGTTTCAACAGACCTGGGAAACTGTGATTGTATTCCGGAACAACGAGGATCAGGCCATCGGCGCGAGCGACAGTGGCGGAGAACTCACTGTCCTTAAGCGCTTCGCCGGCGTCATCCATTCGGATGGGGATTTTCCGGATGTCGATCAACTCCGTGTCGATATCGTTGCGTTTTGATAGCTCGCCGAAAACGAAATTGGCGGCCGGCTCGGTCAAGCGACCCTGTCGCGGCGTGCCGATAACGACGGGTAGAAAAACAGGTCGAGTGACGTCTTGTGTCGTCATGCTTCAATTTATCGTCGTAGCGTAAGCAAGCTTACGATCAGCGTGCGAGCGAAATCGCTCTGGTAACAGTCGCGCAATTGGAACAGCACGGCCCCGGTATTAGAATCCTCACGTCGACGGTTTGGTTCCGAGGACAACACGCACCTCGTGGGACAGCGCGTCGTCACGCAAAGTCACTATTTTGTCGGCTGCCGCGACTCCATCCAATTCCACGACGACGACACCTCGGGAACAGTGGTCCGGATTCTCGACCGTGATGCGATAAATAGTGTCCTGGAATCGGTACCGCAGACGAAAGCCAGGCCAATCTTTCGGTATCACAGGGTTGATCTCGAGCGTGTCGCCGCGGCGTTGGAATCCCAGAATTTCTTCCAACCAGACACGGTAGGTCCAAGCTGCCGCGCCGGTGTACCACGTCCAGCCACCGCGCCCGACGTGGCCTGCTAACGAGTAAACGTCACCGGGCATGACGTACGGCTCGACTTTGTAGCGTTCGCAATCCTTCTCGTTCCGGGCGTGCTCGACCGGATTCAGTATCCGCAAAAGTCGAACAGCTTTGTCGCCATCGCCTTGGCGCGCAAAAGCCATGGCAACCCAGGTGGCAGCATGCGTGTACTGCCCGCCGTTTTCCCGAATACCGGGCGGATAACCCTTGATGTAGCCAACATCGGCGGTGGTCTTGTCGAAAGGCGGGGTTAAGAGCAAGATCAGGTCGTCGGCTTCACGCACGAGATTCTCTTCAAGTGATCGCAGCGCGACCTCCACGCGATCTGGGTTACCTGTGCCGGAGATCGTTGCCCAGGTTTGCGGAATCGAATCGATTCGCGCTTCGGTGCACTTCTTTGATCCCAAAGGAGTTCCATCGTCAAAGTATCCACGTCGATACCACGCTCCGTCCCAAGCCCGGGCGTCAATGATCTTTGCGAGCTTGGCGGCGCGAATGTGGCATGCCTGCGCTTCGTCGTGATACTCGCGCAGTACGAGCAATTCAGCGAAATCACTGAGCACACAAATCTCAAACCATGCGAGCCAGACGCTCTCGCCTTTGCCGCCGAGTCCGACTCGGTTGAGGCCGTCGTTCCAATCACCTCCTCCGATTAGCGGCAGCCCATGCGGACCTGCGGTGGCGGAGCGCGCGATGGCGCGCCGGCAATGTTCTAGGAGCGTACCTTCCGTGTGGGAAGTGATCGGAATGGAAAGGCTTTCTGTCTGTTGGGCCTCTAACGGTTTTGCTTCCAGAAACGGAACTGTCTCATCGAGGATCGCAACGTCGCCAGTCGTGCGGACGTAGTGCGAGGTGACGAAAGGAAGCCAGAGCAGATCGTCACTGATCCGAGTCCGAACGCCGGCGCCTGACTCGGGGTGCCACCAGTGTTGGACATCGCCTTCCACAAATTGTCGCGCGGCCGCGCGCAGAATGTGGTCGCGCGCGATTTCGGGCGCGGCATGCACGAGCGCCATGACGTCTTGCAACTGGTCGCGGAACCCATAAGCGCCGCTGGATTGGTAAAAAGCCGAGCGGCCCCAGACGCGGCAGCTGAGAGTCTGATAAAGCAGCCAGCGGTTGAGCAGAAAATTCGTGGAAAGCTCCGGCGTTTCCACTTCGATCGTGCTCAGGAGCCGATCCCACCACTGCCGGGTTTCCTGGAAGGCGGCTTCGACGTTGGCGGGATCGCGAAATCGGTTCACGATGTTACGTGCTTTTTCTTCGTCGTCCGCCTGCCCGAGGAGAAAAGTCATCTCGGCGGTCTCTCCCGGATCGATCTCGACCACGACTTGCAACGCGGAGCAAGGATCCAAACCGGCCCCACTGTCCCGAGTTAATCGTTCGTGTTGCATCGCCGCGGGATTGCGCAGCGAGCAGTTGCGTCCGATGAACGCGGCGCGATCACCGGTGAACGAAGAAGGCGTTGGACTCGAAGTGGCAAAAGTGATGCATTCGCAAAATTCCGGATTGTAGGAGTTGCGTGCAAACAGGGCTTGGCTTTGCAAATCCCATTTCGTGACTACATGCATACCGGTTTCCTCTGGGTCGGATCCGAGAACGAGCGTGGCGTAAGAGGTGACGGTCAGCTTGCGCGGGCGCGACGAATTGTTGCGTAAGCGCAGCCGCTGAAGGCGCACCGGCAGTCCGCCGGAATCGTTGACCGGCACGAAGGTGAGCAGCCGTTGTTCGATGGCATGGCTGTTGTGTTCAAATGTTGTGTAACCATGACCATGCCGCGCACGATAGGCGTCCTTCTCCCGGATCGGTTGGGGCGTGGGCGACCAAACGACGCCGATGTCATCATCGCGGATGTAAATGGCGGTTCCCGGTACATCGGAGACCGGATCGTTGAACCACGGCGTAAGGCGATCGTTCTGGCTATTGCGACCCCAGACACATTCGCTGCCTGACTCGGAAACAAATGCGCCAAACTTCGGATTGGCCATGATGTTGATCCAAGGGAGCGGCGTTTGCCGGCCAGGACCCAAATAGATCACAAATTCCTTTCCATCCTCAGTGAAGCCGCCGAGGCCGTTGAAATATTTCAACTCCATAAAGGGCAGGGGCGCGGACGGTTCTTCGCGGAAATGCTGGCCGGGTGCGAACAATCGCGGTTTCGCGGCAACGGGTGTGGTCGCAGCGAGCTGTTGGCGCAGTGTGCCGCGGGCTGCGACTATTACCATCCGCGCGGCGGCCTGCAATGCGATCAGCTCTTCCTTTGAAATTTTAGTCGCCGAGCGCAGATAAACGCCTCCGGGTTGGTCGACGACGGTCATGTGCGCGTGTGCTTCAATGAGCCGGCGCAACTCGCCGATTAACGGTTCTTCATAGCTGGCGAGTTCTTCGCTCACTAGCGCAAGATCGGCCTTCAACCCGCGCAAATGCCAGAAGGTGTGCGCGGTCAATATTTCACGCACAACCTCGATGTCGCGCAGGTGACCGATCATGACGACGACGATCGGCATGTCGCCTGAAATGCCCTGCCGCCAGAGCGCGCGCTGACCTTCCCCGCGACGACCGAGACGCGCGGGTGGCGGTCGCAGTTGAGCCTGCGGAAAAAGGACATGGGCCGCCAGTTGTTGGAAGGTCTGAACATCTCTCGGGCGGATGTGAAGCCGACGCATCTCAAGTTGGGAATGAGTCCACGCAGTCTCGAAGGCACGCGCGCACGTGTGAAATTCTGCGTAGCGTTCGGCGAGTCGGGTCACCGCTTCGCGCGACTCCGCCACCGCCGTGACGAGCGCAAATTGGAATCGTTGGTTAGGCAGAAGCGTGATATGCCGGCGCAAGCTGAAGATCGGATCGAGAACGGCGCCGGTCCGGCTCGTTAGGCCATGGCTGAGCGCAACGGGATTTTCTGGTGTGCGGCCTCGACCGAGAAACTGGGCGCGGTCGGTTTCGAACTGAGTCGTGCCGGTTACGGAGGAAGACTCGGGAACCAGGAGATGTGCGGCCCAGATCGGCTGTTCGTCTGGAGCGCGGAGGCGACGATGGGCAAGGAGAGCTTCGCAACGCGGAAGCCATTCAGTTTCGATGAAGAGCTTGTTAAAAGCGGGATGCGCGCGATCTGCCCGGTGCGGCGCGAGAGCGAGCTCGAGATAAGTGGTCAATTCAAGACGGCACGATTTGCGTGAGATGTTGACCAAAGTGATGCGCCGGACTTCGGCGTCGTCTTCTGCGGAAATGACAATTTCTGTAAAAGTCTCGCACGGCCCGCTTCTCCGCCGGAACTCCGCTTTGTCAGGCAGGAAACTCCAGCTGTAACGGCGCTCGGGAGTTCGCACCGGTTGATGGGTGTTACTCCAGACCGTGTCGCTTTCCAAATACCGGATATAACAAACCGCGCCCGGGGCATCGCAGGTGGTGTCGGCCCGCCAGCGCGTGACATCCAGGTCCAACCAGCGCAAGTAGCCGCCCCCAGAATTCGTCACCATCACCGAGCAGGTTCCATTGGACAGCAGGTGAATGCGCGGCGAGCCGATATCGGGTGTTTGCGTTCCGACCGCGCTGTCGAGAATTGGAATCGTTCGAGGCAGGGGTCGCTCTTCGTGTACCTCACCGGTGGTTGGCAAAATTTGTTCCGGGATATGCTCGTGCAAGAGCGGCTCGGTAGCGCGGATGCGCGCGTCCGAATGGAAGCGCCTCCGCATCGTATTGTCATGCAAAGCATTGTCGTAGGCGAGAAGCGACATCCCCTGGTGATGCACCATGTAACAACGAATCATGATCCTAGCCGCGCCGCCGGGTTCGGTCCGTCGGGAGTAGTCGATCGCCTCGTAGTAACCGTAGTCACCGAGAAGCGCGGAGTTGCCCAGCCTGGCGAGTCGCCGCAGGTTTTTCATGGCGGCGGCCGGTTCCACGCCTAGAGCGAGTGCTGCTGCATACGGAGCGACGACCAGGTCCTCTTCCTGTCCGCGCCGCAACGCCAGCGCCGGCACGCCGAACGCGCGATATTGATAGACGTTGTGCCGGTCGAGCGCGCTGAATGCGGACTCCGAGATGCCCCATGGCACGCTGCTTTGTTGGGCATAACCAATCTGGCAACGCACAGCGTCATAACAGGCACGATCGAGCAGCGAATTCTCGTGTGTCTGAGTGAACAGGAGCGGCATTAAATATTCGAACATCGTCCCGCTCCACGAAAGGAGGGGCAGCCGACCGTAAGCAGAGCCGAAAGGCCGGCTCAAGGCCCACCAATGTTCCACCGACACTTCGCCGCGGGCGATGGCTAGGAAACTCGTTAGGCGCGCCTCGCTTGCGAGCAAATCGTAGAAGGAAGTGTCGAGTCGCCGCTCCGCCACTTGATACCCAATGGCAAAAATTCGCCGTTCCTCATTGTAAAGAAATCGCAGCCCGATTCCGTTTTCGAGTTGCTGGCTCTGGGCGCTCAATTCGTGCAATTGCCCGAGCTGCTCGGAGGCGGCCTGGCGCGAGCGCTCCGCCTCGGTTACCAGAAGATCGAACCACTCGCGCACGGGTTGAGGAAGCTCCGGTCCCTCTCGTTCCCCATGAAATGCGAGTAGCGGGACGAGCCCGGGGATTCCCTCCGTGGCAATGTTTTGCAGCGAAAAGGTCGCAGCGAGCGCCTCGCGCCTGGATTCGTGCGACGCTTTGCCTAACGACATCAATTGTGACGGCGACTCGATCAGGATTTCCACCGGCCGAAAATATTTATCGATGACGGTATTCCAGGCCGCGACTTGCTTGGCGACTTGTTGCGCCCAGTAAGCGCGTGGATCGGTTTCGCGCCCATTGAAGAAGCCCAGTAGATCCTTCGCGATCGGTTGGGCCGCGCGCAAACGCACAATAATTCCCTCCAGATTAACCGGCTCGTCCACAGTCAGCCCTACCAGGTGCAAAAACGCCGGAGGATGTTCCGCTTTCTTCATTGCCGCCGCGATTTGTCGCATCACCCCGAGCGTGTCGGCGAGTCCACGCAAGGCACTCGCATCCAGAAGGGCTCGAGTGGCGAGTTCATTGCAGCTGGTCGCGAAAGTCCACAGGCTTGCGAGTAAATTGCCGCTATCCACTGTCGAGACATAGCGAGGACGCAACGGCTCCAGCGTACTCAGGTCGTACCAATTGAAGAGATGGCCTTCGAAACGCTCGAGGCGACTGATTGTTTCGAGCGTGCCCAGGTTGCGTGCCACCAAGTCGTCGATCGTGATATAACCGAAGTCGTTCGCCGCTACGGTCGCCAGCATCCAAAGTCCGATGTTCGTCGGCGAAGTGCGCAGGAAAATTTCCCGCATTGGCATTTCCTGAACATTATCTGGCGGCAGCCAGGAGGTCTGCGGCCCGACAAAATCATCAAAATATCTCCAGGTTCGTCGCGCGGCGGTGCGCAGGAACCGCCGATCGTCCGCCGTCAAAATTCCGCCGCGCCAGCTTTTCGCCGGACGGTTGATCACAATTACCGCGACCGGAAAGAGAGCCCACAAAAGGAGGAACGGCGCGACGGCCATGAGCGCCGATGTTCCCAGCCACGCTGCACCGGCGAGAAGAAGCAAGCATGCAGCCGGGATCCAAAGCCGGGTGAGAACGAACTGCTGCTGCTGATTTTTTGCGCGTCGATGGGCGTCTTGTGCCGTCTCCCATTCCAATAGTAAGCGGTGCGAAGCGATTCGCCGGTAGGCGACGCGAGCGATGGCATCGATCGCCATGCCCGCATAATCCGGCAGGAAAATAAGCGCGAACCCGGATCGCAGCAGACGGTCGCGCGGTTCGCGCCAGAATCTCGTTCCGGGCGGCGGCGGATGGAACAAAAACGCAAGGAGAGAACTCAGGACTGGCCACAACATCACGCCGGCGATGATGCCGCTCCAGAGCATCGGCACCGGCGTAAGAAACCAGCCCGCCAAGAGGAGGGCCACCATCGCAGGCGGCACAAGACTGCGGCGCAAATTGTCAAAGATCTTCCACCGGTTGAAGACGGAAAGAGGGTTGGGTTCAATCCTACCGCCGCCCACCGGCACGCGCGGCTTCAGCCAATCAATGATTTGCCAGTCGCCGCGAATCCAGCGGTGCTGCCGATTCCACCACGCGGTGTAACTGCTTGGAAAGACGTCGAGCAGTTCGATGTCTGTCGCCAACCCAACGCGGACGTGACTGCCTTCCAACAGATCATGGCTCAACAAGTGCGCCGTTGGAAAGCGCCCGGACAAAAGGCGATGAAATGTCCGCAATTCGTAAATCCCTTTGCCGTGATAGCTCCCTTCACCGAACAGGTCCTGGTAAATGTCGGAGACTGCATGGGTATACGGATCGATCCCACGCGGATCGGCAAAGATACGTGAGAACCATGTCGCCGTGGCGCTCGGAAGTGTAGCACTAACGCTTGGTTGAATGATCGTGTAACCGCGAATCAAGCGACGGCCATCCGGTGAAAACCGCGCCTGATTTAGCGGGTGCGCCAGGGTTTCAATCATCCTACGGGCAGTGCCGCGGAGCAGTTGCGTATCGGCATCCAAGGTGATGACAAACCGAATGCCTTCGAGCTCAGTCCGATTGCCGGCGTAGAGAAATCCTTCCAACTCGAGCGCGGATTCGCCGCTCAGGAATCGATTGAGATGCTCGAGCTTGCCGCGCTTGCGCTCCCAGCCGATCCAGCGTTGCTCACTCTCGCTCCATGAGCGTGCGCGATGAAAAAGAAAGAAGCGCCCCGCGCCGTGCCGGCGATTCAGTTTTTCAATCCCGCGCGCCACGATGTCGATATACTCCTCGTCCTCCGGCATGTTCTGCCGTGGGGCGTCAGCAAAATCAGTCAGGAGTGCGAATCGTAGATTCGCATCCGTATTTCCGAGATAGCGAATTTCAAGACGATCGAGCTCGGTTTGGATTGCGTTTGGCGTGGTGAGTAACGTCGGCACCACCACCAGTGTCCGGCAATCATCCGGTATGCCTTCTTTCTTAAAGGACATCTTCGGCAACACCTGCGGAGGCAGAAGCGAGGTCACGAGGTAATTCACGATCAGCACCGCCAGCTCACTTGCGGGCAAGAGAAGCAAGAGGCCGAGCAGCGCGAGCGTGACCCCGAGAATCGACTTAGTAATGAAAAGGAGAGGAGCGGCCACCATCGCGAGCGCGAGCACAAAAAGACTGCCAAAATATGCGCCCGCCGCGTGTGCGCGAAGCCAGCGCCGTGACCGTGCCGCGATCGGTACCCGGGCACCCGTTGCCCGCTCAAGCGCTGATCGGCCCGCGTCGATCAAATAGTATCCGACGTGTCGCCCGACTTCGTCCTCGGCGGTTTTCGCCAACGCCAGCGTTTGCGCGATAATTTCCTGTTCCGAACGTTTTGACCATTGGGCAATTTCCTCCACCGCGCTCCGGCAACGATCAGCCGTTTCAAAATCCAAGTGGGCATAAACTCCCGCAGGATCGGCGGCCAATTCGCTTTCCGCCCAACTGATCGACTCGAAAAATTCTGGCCACGCGATCTGCGCAAGCCGTCGGCAACTATTGATCACATCGGCGAGCGCGGTCTGCTGCACTGCCTGGCGTCGGTGTTCCTGCTGCATTACTTCGAGAAAAGGCGCACGTAGAGAGCGTTCCAGCCACGCACTCACCAGGGGGAGCACCGCCTCTTCGTCATAGAGATGCGCTATAAGTTCGCTGGCAAAATGCGCGGTCGGCTCGGGATGACGGTCCACCAAGGCCTCCATCATCTTGAACAATTGCGTCGAGCTGTGGCGCGCGGCGGTTATGAGCCGATTCGCCCAAAAATCAGCCTCCTTGCTCTGGCTTTGCTGTTGCTCGACCTGTATCGCGAGTGCGCGCACGCATTCGAGTAACTGCAAACGCAACATCAGCGGCAGCGCCCAGAGTTCTCCGATGTCCAGTGGCGTGATCGCCTGGAAAGCGCCGAGAAATTTCCGGATAATCTCCGGCTCCAATGCGCCGCCGCTTTCTGACACCATATCCGAGGCCACGCGATAAACGCGTGGCAGGCCTGCCTGTGGACCTTTGGCGATGAGAGGCAGCCCTCCATAATATTTTTTCGGTAGACTCCTCCGCAAATCGGTCACCTGCTCCCGGATCAAATAGGCATTATCGAGCAGCCACTCCGCCGAAAGGGCGAACGCGTGATGCATTTCGCCCGACATTGTGAGACTTGCGTTCGTCCATTCTAGCGTGCTCTCTACTTCGCGCAGCCTGCGCAGAAATGATTGCCCGCGCGGCTGCGTTTCCCGGCTGACCAGGATCGATCCGGCGAGGCGCGCGGCGTTTTCCAAGAGACGCTGAGTCGAAGGTCGTTCGTCCCAGAGCGGTCGTGTGGTCAATTCGATAGAGAAAGGTGGCGGCGGATAAAAACCGAACATCACGGGCGCCTCGGCTTCCACGTCCCGTAAAATCCCGAGCACACGCGCCGTTTCGCTGGCTTTGACCTCGGCCAGCACGGCCGTTTCGTCCGGCAAGATTATACCAGCGAACCGGGCCACCTTTTTCTCGTCAAGGTGCTGCTGAAGCAACCAGACGAGAATCCATGCGCTGAGAGCACCCGCCAATGCAAACGCGGTCAGCAAGAGCGCCAGCACACCCGGCCGGTAATCTGCCAGAATTCCGCGCTGCCAAAACATGAATGCCCCGGTGGCAAGGCTGAAGGCCGAGATGGCGGCCGCTCCGGCAATCGTCGAAATGCCATATTTCTCGACACGTGACTGGCCGCCGGCCGAAGCGTGGATTGCGGCGACGCGGCGAAATCCGGTCCGATAAAGATTCTTCGTTACGGCCCGACCGGTCACCAGGTTTTGGAAAACGCCAACCAGCAAAACGCGATCGCCATTCTTCTTCCAAAGTCTCATATTCAACCTATAGGATATGGCTTAGGAATATCGACGCGATTGTTTAACTGCGAGGGCGCCGGGTTCTTCCGTGGATCAAATGGGAGCTAATCAACTTCGCGTCTGACTTTAAAAGTGTATTTCGCGACTGCGCGCCGAAAACGCCGCGGGGGCATCTGGTTCAAATCAATTGGCTTTTAACCTAGAGTCCAACGGTGCAGTTAGCCCAGCGTTACCGAATACGCCACCGATACTGCTGGAGGCATCCTGGAGACGACGACGACTACGCTACAACACGGTGATCATAATTTAATGGCGTCGCGATCTGTATCGGAACAGCGGAGAGAAATCTTGTAATTATCTGGTAGCGAAGTGCCCAAAATCTGAGAAGTGTAATCGCCAGTTGCACGCAAAATTATGAGAACACTCACGCTCAAGCCATTTGCCATTTGTTTCGCGATTCTTGGAATCAGCGGAACCGTCTCTGCACAAAACGATTTGAACCTGCCTGATGTCAGCCAGGCTGCCGAGGTCAAACAGCGCATCGCCCTGACGGATATCACGGTGAAGTACCATCGACCGCTAGTGAACGGACGAAAGATTTGGGGCGGCCTCGTTCCTTACGGCAAAGTTTGGCGGGCGGGCGCGAATGAAAACACAACAATTGAATTCAGCGATCCGGTTTCGGTGGAAGGGCAACCGCTGGCCAAAGGAACTTATGGACTGCATATGATCCCGAATCCGGATTCATGGACGGTGATTTTTTCAAAAACCAATACGGCGTGGGGGAGTTACAGTTACAAGCAGGACGAAGATGCTCTACGTGTAAATGTCAAACCTCGCCCGCTCGCTGAGATGAAAGAGGCGCTGGAATTCGAGTTCGAAGATTTGAAGCCGGACTCCACGGCGGTGACGCTGAAGTGGGAAAAACTAGGTGTCCCGTTCACCGTCTCGATCAAGGACTCGGACCAAACGCTGCAGAACATCCGAGCGCAATTGAAAGGCCGGGGGCAATTTACGTGGCAGGCTTTGGATGAAGGCGCGCAATTCTGTTTGACCAGAAAGATCAATCTCGACGAGGCGTTGCGCTGGGCCGATGCCTCGGTTCAGAACGAAGAAAGATTCGATAACCTCAGCACCAAGGCGGACATCCTCAAAGCCCTGAACCGGCCGGATGAGGCAAAAGCCGCTTGGAATCATGCGCTCGAAATTGCGACTGCAGTGCAGCTTTATTCCTATGGCCGGCGCCTTCAGGGTGAGAAGAAGAGCGCGGAAGCAATGGAAATTTTCCAGGCGGTCGCCAAGCGGTTTCCGCAAACTGTCTACGGACATTTGGCGCAGGCCCGCATCAAGTCCGCGGCTGGCGACTTTGCTGGCGCCGCGGCGGAGGCCACGGAGGCACAAAATGCCGCCCCTATCGATGCGCAGAAGCAAAGCATCAAAGCACTGATCGATCGACTGCAGTCGAAGCAGGATATCAACAAATAGCGGCGCGCCGACTCACCCGATCCTCAGACGTGGAACGAAGGTGCTTAGAGGGACGTTCACAGTCGGGAGCCTGATGTTGCAGAGGATGTGTCGGCGGATTTCGCGGAGTTGGCTAACAGCCGTCGCTGTTGCCGTAACGGTGGCATCTCGCATGACAAGTGCCGCTGACGCGCCGCCATTATTTCCCGAACCGATGAGTGCTGGCGAGATTCAACTCGCCCTGCAGAAACTTAATGCGCTCGGTCGGGTGCTCTACATCGCGGCGCATCCCGACGATGAAAATACAAACCTGATGGCGTTCTGGGCAAACGGCTCGCTTTACGAGACGGCTTATCTTTCGATTACGCGCGGAGATGGTGGTCAGAATCTAATCGGTCCGGAATTGCGCGAGCGCCTCGGTGTCATTCGCACGGAGGAATTGCTCGCCGCCCGGAGACTTGATCATGCCCAACAATTCTTTTCACGGGCGGTCGATTTCGGATTTTCAAAGACGGCGGAGGAGTCATTGCGAATCTGGGACCACGATAAAATTCTTTCCGACGTGATTTGGGTGATTCGAAAGTTTCGGCCAGATGTAGTGGTGACTCGTTTTAGTCCTGAGGACCACCTGACTCACGGACATCATACTGCTTCGTCGATTCTGGCGGAAGAGGCGTTCGCGGCTGCGAGCGACCCCAATCGGTTTCCCGAGCAACTTGCTTTTGTAAAACCGTGGCGCCCGACTCGGCTTGTCTGGAATACATCGCCATTTTTCTTCACAAACCGCAACCTGCCGTTCGATTCAACCGGGCTGACAATCCTGGAGGCTGGCGGTTACAATCCGCTACTTGGCAAGGCCTACACGGAAATCGCGGCGGCCAGTCTGAGCATGCACAAAAGCCAGGGTGTGGGCAGGCCACTGCTGCGCGGTGCGCGCAAAGAATATTTCAAACTATTAGAAGGCGAGCCCATGACGAGCGCGCTCTTCGACGGCGTCGATACAAGCTGGCCGCGGGTCGCGAATTCGGAATCGGTTGCCTCAAAGATTCGGCAGATCATTTCGGACTTTCATCCAGCCGATCCGGCGGCATCGGTAGCTGAGCTATTGGAACTCCGGCAAGCGTTGAGTGGACTTAAGGATGATGATTGGGTCCCGCAGAAGAAAACGGAGCTGGATCAGATCATTGCCGCGTGTCTCGGCTTGCATGTCGAAGCGTCGACGACCAGCGCAACGATCACGCCGGGGCAGACCGCCGCTATTAAACTGGAAGCAATTAATCGTTGCAATATTCCAGTCACACTGCAGGAGGTACGATTTCCTCTCTCGGGCGACTCGACGCGAATCGATGCAGCGCTTCCGACCAACGAGCTCGTCGCGAAAGATCTGTCGTGCAAGATTCCAGAGAACACGCCTTATTCCCAGCCCTACTGGCTTCGCCAGTCGGGAACGCTCGGCACGTTTGCGGTCGATGATCAGAAACTTATCGGGCTGCCGGAAAACCCGCCTCATCTTCCAATGGAGATAACGCTGCAAGTTAGCGGGCAGGAACTTAGTTACGTTGTCGACGCGAGGTACCGCACGGTGGATCCGGTGGCCGGCGAATTGCGGCAGCCCTTGGTTATTGCGCCGCCTGTTTTCACGGACTTCGCCAACGGCGTACTCATGTTCGCGACGAATCAACCGAAGTCCGTTCCAGTGCGTGTGACTGCGTCAACCGGACCGGTTAAGGGTCAATTAAAATTGACCGCGCCCGATGACTGGCACGTCGATCCCGCCGCTATACAGATCGACCTGAAGGGAGCCAATGCAGAAACAGTTGCAGCTTTCACGGTTAAACCGCCGGAGCAAGATAGCGAAGGAACGTTGCGAGCTATCGCTTCCGTCGAAGGTCGTGAATATTCATTCGGACACGTCCGCATTTCCTATCCGCACATTGGCGTTCACATCCTGATGCCGGCGGCGGAGGTCAAAGTCGTTCGCGCGGATATCCGGAAGAAAGGAGAGCGCATTGGTTACATTCCAGGCGCCGGTGACGATGTTCCGGAGAGCCTGCAACAGATCGGCTATACGGTGAAGATTTTAACCGATGGCGATATCACCGAGAAGAACCTGGCGCAGTTCTCCGTCGTAGTGCTCGGAATCCGCGCTTACAACACAGATGATCGAATATCCACGTGGCTGCCGGAGCTATTTGCATACGTAAAGTACGGGGGAGTGGCAATCGCTCAGTACAACACCACGGCCGATCTCAAAACCAAGGAAATGGCGCCATATACATTGGAAATTTCGCGCGATCGCGTTACGGACGAAAATGCCGAAGTGCGCATTCTGGCGCCCAACCATCCGCTTGTGACCACTCCCAACAAAATCACATCGAAAGATTTCGACGGCTGGGTGCAGGAACGTGGCCTCTATTTTCCGAGCAAGTGGGGTGCCGCCTGGACGCCGATTTTATCGTGCAACGATCCGAAAGAAAAGCCGCTCGATGGCGGCTTGCTCGTCGCCAAGTCAGGCAAAGGTTTGTTTATCTACACGAGTTACTCTTGGTTTCGACAATTACCGGCCGGCGTTCCGGGGGCGTACCGCCTGTTTGCCAATATGGTGTCGCTCGGGAAATGAGTATACGCGATAACGAGCCAGACGCGCGTTCCTGGCGCAAAGCATATGGCTTGGCCATTCTCCTGTTTGTTCTGGAGGTTGCGCTGCTTTATCTCTTTACAGTCCGGTTATCGTGAACCGGCTGGATTATTTCGTTCTCGTCGCCACGATTCTGGCGATCCCGCTTTATGGTCTTTGGCGAACTCGCTGGGATGCTTCTCTCGGCCAATACCTTAAGGGGGATGCAAGCATTCGGTGGGCAACGATCGGGCTGTCCGTGCTCGCGACGCAGGCAGGACCGATCACGTTTCTTTCCATGCCTGGCCAGGCCTACGAGAGTGGGATCGGGTTCATCCAAAATTATTTTGGACAACCACTCGCGCTCATTGTCGTGTGCGCGGTCTTCGTTCCGATCTATCAGCGGCTAAGAGTTTACACAGCCTATCAGTACCTGGGCCAGCGATTCGATCGCAAGACGCAACTGCTCGGCGCATTTTTGTTCCTCGTCCAAAGAGGAATAGCGGCCGGGATCACAATCTATGCGCCGGCCATTGTTCTGTCTGCCTTGCTCGGATGGCGCTTGAACCTGACCATCTGGCTTGCTGGTGGTGTGGTAATTATCTACACAGTCGCGGGCGGGACCAAGATTGTCAGCATCACGCAGCGCTATCAGATGATTGTGATCCTGATCGGCATGGCGATCGCATTCGCGGTCGCCGTTTACCGGTTATCCCCCGATCTGCCATTCGCTCATGCTTTGTCCGTGGCCGGCAAGATGGGCAAATTGGAGGCGGTCGATTTCTCGTTTGACCCTCATAAACGCTACACTTTCTGGTCGGGCCTGATTGGCGGCTTCTTTCTCGCGCTTTCCTATTTCGGGGCGGATCAATCGCAAGTGCAACGTTATCTCGCGGGGGGTTCGCTGAAGGAAAGTCGTTTGGGATTGCTCTTTAACGCCACGGTGAAGGTGCCGATGCAATTTTTCATTCTGCTGCTCGGTGCCCTTGTGTTTATGTTTTATCAATTCGAGAAGCCCCCGGTTTATTTCAATCAGCCGGCCTACGAACGCGCGATGGAGCGTGGCTATGGGCCACAGTTAGCGACGTTGCAAACGCAATTCGATGACGTCTTCGCGCAAAAACGCGCTGCCATTCGCGCTCTTTCCAATCCATCGTCAAATCGCTCATCAGACGAGGATGATGTTGTCATGACCAAAGTGCGCGAACTCGACGCGCAGGCGCATGAGGTGCGCAATCGGACCAAGGCAGTTCTCGAGCAAGCGGGCGCGGATCCGAAAAGCAAGGAATCGGATTACGTATTCATTACTTTTATTCTTCAACAAATGCCCCACGGGATTGTCGGATTGCTGATCGCAGTGATCTTGTGCGCGACCATGTCGGCGACAGCAGCAACTCTGAATGCCCTCGGCTCGACCACAGCGATCGACTTCTATCGCCCGTTGATTCGCCCGAACGCAAGCGACCATCACTATGTTGTAGCGGCGAAAGCGCTGACAGCAGCATGGGGTTTTGTTGCCATTGGAGTCGCCTCGTTCGCCAGTCTGGTCGAAAATCTGATCGAAGCGGGCAACATTCTGGGCTCGATATTCTATGGCAGCATCCTGGGTCTCTTTCTGGCAGCTTTCTTTATTCGTGGAGTTACGGGATCCGCAGTGTTTTCCGCGGCGCTCCTTGCGCAAACGCTTGTCTTCGTCCTGTTCGCTACGACGAATATCGGGTACCTCTGGTATAACTTTATTGGATGCGCAGCCGTGCTGATCCTGGCGCCCGTTCTGCAGCAAACTCTCTTTCGCGGCACGCAGGCTCCCGCTGGGGTATGAAAAGCATTCTGAGCGATGGATCACCCGATTATTTGTTTCGGCCAGCAACCGTGCGGATTTTTTCCCAAGCGGTACTTGGTCGCTAAGATTCTGACGGCCCGGCGTCTCCAAAAAGAAATTGGCGGAGAAATTGTCTTTTTCTTTCACGATAGTGATCATGACCCGCGCGAGACGATTACCATTGTGCGAGACCAACACAGCGATCAGGAAGTGTCGCTAAACTTTCAGTTTGAGAATCGCATCCAAAAGCAGTTTTCGCCCCTCTACGCGAAACGTGTCCTTTCGGAGTGGCAGGAGAAAACCGCCCGTCAACTTCCGAGGTATGTTCGGCCGTCTCTGGTCGCGCACTTCAAGAAGATCAAATGTTCAAATGTCGCCGACTTCTGTCTCGAGATGTACACGCGGATGGGGTTGCTGGAAGGCGTGCGCGTAGAGCGATCCAGTGCACCAAAGTTCAGAGCGCGTGCTGTGGCGGTACCAGATTACTTCGTTGATGTGCGATATGAAGGCGAGATCGTTCGCGCGCGTTATCGCGACGGGAAATTATTGTTACACAAAGGAGGCGATCGATTTCTGGAGATTCCCGGAGGAGAATTCGGTCCGAAGCAAATCAGTCCGACCCGCGACACTCGTTTCTATTGGATGCAATCAGTGATTCGATGCACCCATTACGTCGCCGGTGCGAGCGAGCAGCATTATATCAGCAAGACCGATGTTCCCGAGGTGAAATTCATCGAGCGCGACGAAATTTCCGACTCCGGCAAAGCCTATACGGACTCATGATGGAATCGGCCCCGCTCAAAATTGGGATTGCATGTTTTCCGTTGATCGGCGGAAGTGGAATTCTGGCGACCGCCCTTGGGTCAGAACTGGCTCGGCGCGGACATGAAGTTTACTTCTTCAGTTATGCTCAGCCCGTTCGGCTAGACCTGCCGCAGGAGGGCCTTCATTTCCATCGAGTCGAATTTGCGGACAACGCTTTGTTTCCGTGCCCCGACTACACTCTGCCGCTGGCAGTGAAAATGGCGGAAGTGGCGCGTTCCCAGCAACTCGATCTTTTTCATGTTCATTACGCGGTGCCACACGCACTGGCCGCGTGTTTAGCCTCGCAGATGGTAGGACGGTCAGCTCCGCGCATCGTCACGACTTTGCATGGAA
>QHNR01000010.1 GCA_003218475.1 Verrucomicrobiota bacterium
AAGGTTGACAATGAGCTACCAATTACGGAACGGCGAAACGCTCGGCGATAATCTTAGCCGGATTTGCCATAAACAAATCGAGGCCGCCATTTGCGTTGCCAAAGACGAAGTCAAAACCGACGACACGCCGGTGCACGAAATGCGGAAGCATTTGAAGAAAGCGCGCGCGGCGCTGCGACTCGTGCGCAAGGAGATCGGACGCGGTCTCTTTCGGGAACAAAACCGTTGTCTGCGCGATGTCGGGCGGCTTACTTCGGACATCCGCGATGCCGAAGTGCGTTTACAGACAGTCAGGCAGCTTCAAGAAGTCAGGCAACGTAATGGCCGAGGGGCCTACGAAAAACTCGAGGCGATGCTCACGCTGGAACTGGAAAATTTCATGGCCGCATTCGCGGAGTGGCAAACACACGCGATTCCAATGTTGGAGCAGGCGGCCTCGGCCCTTAATCACTGGACGCTAGACCAATTCAACTGCAAGCAACTCAGTGGGGCGGTGCAGGCAAGCTACAAGCAGGCCAGGCAGGCGTTGGCGGAAGCAACAGCGAATCCGAACGTCGAAAATTTTCATGCGTTTAGAACCAAGGCCAAAACACTTTGGTACCAATTACGTATTCTCCGGCCGGTTAATCCAGTCGTCCTAAAAAGCCTGGCCGACGACCTGCGTTCGCTAGCCGATCTGCTGGGTCGTGCGCACGATTTGAGTTTTCTTGGCACAAGATTGCGGAACGAACATGGTAAATCGCAATGGCAACGCGAAGGTCACAAGTTGCTTGCCATTATTGAAGTCAGCCAGAGCGATCTGCAGCGTGGCGCGGCGGAGCTGGCTCAACACTTTTTCGCGGAGCGCCCGCGCGATTTCGGCTCTCGCGTTACGAGCTGGCTCCAGGAGTGGGAAAGCAAATCAGCACACTCGCTGGCGGAAGCGCTCGTCACTTAGATTTTCGCGCGAACTTTGGCGGGAAAAGCCAGAGAACTCTTCCTTCTTGAGACTCAGGATCGACATCGAGCAAGGCGACGCCTGCTTTCGAAAGCTTGAGCGAAGCGCCAGTCAATCCTGAAATCACGTTGGTAAAATCCGGTTCGTGACCGACCAGCATCAAAGCTTTCGAGCGATGCCGCTTGAGTATGTTTCGCAACTCGCTCATTCCAAAGCCGGGCGCGAGTAATTCGTCCTTCCGCAATTTCGGTTTCAAATAATCGGCTGCGATCTCAGCAGTTTGCGCTGCACGTGGTAATGGGCTGGTAACGATCAAATCCGGTCGCACCTTGAGGCGGTCGAGAAATTTCGCCACGTCGCGCACTTCTTTTTTACCAAAATCGGTCAATGGGCGCTCATCATCCGATTTCTTCCAATCCGGCCAATCGGCCTCGCCATGACGTAGGAAATAAAGTTGCATGTCGATCTATACGTGTTGTTACATGATTCGCCACTTCGCTCGGCGCGTTCGCGGATCGGTTTGCCAAAGGCGAACGCCACCGAGAAAAGCGTTTCGGTTGTGCCCCAACTCAATTCCGTTCGGCAGTTGGTCGAACTTCTTCGCACTTCCGCCGCCAAGAACGACATAATCGGCAATAAGCGACTTCTTTAACAACAAGACCGCGCGAAGGACTTCGCGTTTCCATTCTTTTTCACCGAGCTGTTTCATTCCCGATTTGCCAAGGTAATCCTCGATGATGTCGCCGTTACCGTAAGGCAGATCGCCGAGCTCCAGCGGGAGCACGTTGGTCTCCCAAATCAATGTTGATCCCAGCCCGGTGCCGAGTCCAAGAAACAGCATGCGCCCTCCGTGGAAACTGCCGAGGGCCTGCATGGCTGCATCGTTGATGATCCTAATGGGTTTGCCCAGCGACTTCTCGTAATTGAAGCGTGTCCATTCCGGACCGAGATGTTTGGGTTCACTCATAATGCGCCCATTGCGGACTGGCGCTGGAAATCCCATCGAGATGGCGTCGAAGCTCCAATCCTGCAGCAGCGGTTTCATCTGAGCCACCATTTCGCGCGGCGTCAGGTCCGGACCAGATTTGAATTTTTGTTTTTTCCGGCGGGAAATCATCAACTTCACATTCGAGCCGCCCACGTCGACGACGAGAATTCGTTTCTTCACGGCTTTTCCGACGTTGTGGCTGACGCAGCCGAATCTGGGTGCACGACGCTGATCGGAATTAATTTGTCCGCGCGCGGTTTTTTCTTCGATCCACTGAGCTTTTTTGTACGCTCGCGCGACACTTCGCGAAATTGCCACTGCGCCTGCCGACGCGGTTCCGGACCTTCCGGTTTCAAGCGCCGGTAGGTGCCGTCCGGCTGTAACTCGCGCGCTTTCACGCGATCGTGCAGAAAAGTTGGAATCACATCATTAATGATCTGATCGCGGAGTGCAGGCGTTTCGATTGGGAATGCCACTTCGATCCGCCGGAAGAAATTGCGCGGCATCCAATCCGCGCTGGAAAGGTAAACCGACGGATCTCCAGCGTTCTCGAAATAGTAGATACGGCTGTGTTCCAGGAATCGGCCGACGATGCTGATGACGCGAATGTTCTCACTCAGGTCCGGGATTTTTGGACGCAGACAACAAATTCCGCGCACGACAAGATCGATCGTCACCTCAGCACACGAAGCCTCATACAGTTTCTCGATCAGCTCTTGATCGACCAGGGCATTTAGTTTCGCGACGATGCGAGCCGGTTTGCCCGCGCTGGCGTTGTCGCGCTCGCGCTCGATCAACTGGATGAGACGGCTGTGCATGTCGAACGGCGCGACCATCAATTTTTTCAGACCGGGATAACCGGCAAGGCCGGTAAGCGTGTTAAACACCGTCGCCACTTCCTCGGTCAATTCCGGTTCGCCGGCAAGCAGGCTGAAGTCGGTGTAAATGCGGGCAGTGCGCGAGTGATAATTACCTGTCCCGAGATGGACATAATGCCGTAGTCGATCGGCATCGCGCCGGACGATGAGCAGCGCTTTGCAGTGCGTCTTTAGGCCGACTACGCCGTAGATCACGTGAGCGCCAGCTTCTTCCAGGCGCCGCGCCCATTGGATATTCATGGCCTCATCGAAGCGGGCACGCAATTCGACAATCGCAGTAACTTGTTTGCCAGCGTTTGCCGCGTCGATCAGCGCCTTGACAATGGGGGAATCGCCGCTCGTTCGATACAGAGTGATTTTAATTGCAAGAACCTGCGGATCTTTCGCCGCTGCCTCAATCCATTCGACAATTTGATCGAAGCTGTCGTAAGGATGATGCAACAGCACGTCCTGCCGTCGTAACACTTCAAAAAAATCTACATGCGGCGGCAGGGCCGGATCGCGTGCCGGCTGGAATGGGCGGTCCTTGAGCTTGGCAAATGCATCATTTGTCACAAGCGGGGTGAGATGCGTCATGGAAAGCGGGCCGTCGAGTTTGTAAGCGTCGGCCTCTGTCAGATCGAAAAACCGCAGCAGCAATTCGAGAAAATCCTTTGGACAATCGGGTTCAACTTCGAGGCGAACGGCATTGCCGCGACTTGAGCGCCGCAGTTCCTGTTCAATTGTGCGCAGAAGATTTTCCGCTTCTTCGTCGTCGATGTAGAGATCGCTGTTACGCGTGACTCGGAACGCGTGCACCTCGTCCAAGATCAACCCTGGAAACAATTCGCCGATGTGCTGTTTAATGAGTGAGGCGAGATAGATATACTCCCATGGTTCGTCCGCGGCTTTGCCCCGAGGCATCAGGATCAATCGTGGAACCACCCGCGGCACCTGCACGATCGCATGCAGCGGCTCGTCGCGACGGCGCGCCTTTGCGCGCACCAATAAATTGTGACTGCGGTTCAACAGATGCGGGAACGGATGACTGGCGTCCACTGCGAGGGGCGTCAGCATTGGGAAAACTTCCCGCTGAAAATAACGCTGCACCCACGCTGCGCGTTTCGCCGGTAACTCCGCAATTTCGCGTACGTAGATCCCGTTCTTCGCGAGCTCTGGCAGCAACTCATTCTTCCAAAGTGCATATTGCGTCGCCACCAGTTGACGCACCGTTTTCTGGATGCGATCGAATACCTCCGTGGGGCTCAACCCGTCAGGACCAACGTCACTCGTCTCGCTCTCGATCTGTTGTTTGATTCCGGCGACGCGAATCTCGAAAAACTCGTCCAGATTCGAACTGACAATTGTGAGAAACTTGACGCGCTCGATGAGCGGTTGCCTCTGATCTTGCGCTTCTTCCAGGACGCGGCGGTTAAACTCGAGCCAGCTCAGCTCGCGGTTGATGAAATTTTTCGGGTCGCCAAAACGCTCATGCGCGGTTTGTACGACCTCCGGAGCGGCCACCGCGCTGCTTTCCTCTTCTTCGGTTCGAGCAGTGGCTTCCGGCATCTTTCAACATCGACAATCAACTGCGCATACGCAACGCCCGTCGTTCAGACGGCGGCCGCGGCAGTCTGATGCCTGATGTCTTCCGCGGCGGCGGCGTAAACGGCGTCCTCGGCAATGTTGGTGGCATGATCGCCCACGCGTTCGAGGCAGCGGCCAATAAAAATCAGATTTAAGTAGCCTCGCAACTGCCCCGGGTCCTTTGCCATGCGGTCGATTAGTTTGCGGCTGGCCACGCGATTCAAATCGTCAAGCTTTTCATCGCGCGGAACGATCGCACGTCCAAGGTCGACATCCTCGCGCACGAAGGCATCAACGCTGTCTTTAAACATCGACATGGCTTGATCATAAAGTGGCTTGATCAATTCGACTTCGTGCAGCGGCGGATGCTGATTCAATTTCCGCGCGCGTCGTGCAATCGTAGTCGCCTGATCCGCCATGCGTTCCAGATTCGACGAAAGTTTCATTGCGGCCACCACCCGCCGCAGATCGGAGGCCACTGGCTGAAACCGAAGCAAAATTGCCACGCCATCCTTATCGATCTGTATCTCCAGTTGGTCGATCTCTTCATCATCGGCGATCGCATGTGCGCAAATATCGTCATCGCGATCGAACAAGCCTTTCATCGCCCGCTCTAAACTGCGCTCGGTGAGGCTGGACATCATCAACACATTATTGCGCAGCGAAGCCAGCGCTTCGTCGAATGTCCCAAGAATATGTTTTGGTGTAACCATGTTGAATATCAGCTCCTGCTCTTACTCTTGTACTACGCGGCGCGCCCGGCAGGCGCGTTTTATTGATTATCCAAATCGGCCAGTGATATAATCCTCCGTCTGTCGATCACTCGGATTTGTGAAAATCGTCGTGGTCTGTCCAAACTCGATCAGCCTTCCAAGATAAAGGAAAGCGGTGTAATCGGAGATGCGGCCAGCTTGTTGCATGTTATGCGTCACCGTCACAATTGTGTATTGGGCCTTGAGTTCGCTGATCAGTTCCTCAATCTTCGCCGTAGCGATCGGATCAAGCGCAGAGCAGGGTTCATCCATCAAGATTACTTCTGGCTCCACGGCGAGCGCGCGGGCGATGCAAAGCCTCTGCTGCTGGCCGCCGGAAAGGCTTGTTCCGGGTTTGTGCAAATCATCTTTGACCTCATCCCAAAGAGCGGACATGCGCAGTGATTTTTCCAAACGCTCATTGAGGAATTTTTGATTGCGCACTCCATTCAATCGGAGGCCGACGATGACGTTTTCGCCAATCGTCATCGTCGGAAACGGGTTCGATTTTTGGAAGACCATGCCAACTCGGCGGCGAACAATCGCCGGATCAACGGTTTTGGAATAGAGATCCTCGCCGTGAAGAAGGACCGTTCCTTCCATCCGCGTTTTTGGCACCAGCTCGTGCATGCGATTGAGAGCCCGGAGAAACGTTGATTTTCCGCAACCGCTGGGCCCAATGATCGCTGTTACGGCGTTGGAAGCAATGTTGAAGGTCACGTCGTCGATGGCCCTCTTCTCCCCGTACCAGACCGAGAGATTCTTCACTTCAAAAGTTAGCTTTAGTGCGGGCTCGCTATTGGCGGATGGCTCGGCCGGCCCCTCGGCGCGCTCCGTAACGCTTTGTTCTGGTGTTGCCATAACTAAATTATCCATGCGCGAATGTTCTAGACAACCGACGCCGCTCGCCCGCGAGTCAGGATTCTAACCAACACGTTAACGCAAAAAACACCGGTCACGAGCACTAGCGCGCCGGCCCAAGCCTGGCGATGCCAGTCATCGTATGGAGAAATTGCATAAGTGAAAATTTGCAACGGGAGGGCGGCGATGGGCTGACTGAGGCTGTGATTCCAAAACCGGTTTCCAAAAGCAGTGAAAAGAAGCGGGGCAGTCTCGCCACCGACCCGTGCTAACGCCAGCAAAATGCCGGTGATGATCCCCTTGGACGCAGTCTTCATTACAATATGCACAATTGTTTTCCACCGGCTGACACCGAGAGCGAGTGCGGCTTCGCGATAACCATTGGGAACGAGCAAAACGACTTCTTCGGTCGTGCGCAGAATCAGCGGAATCATGATCAGTCCGAGGGCCAGACCGCCAGCGTAGGCGGAGAAGCTTTTGAACCGCAATACGACCAGGCCGTAAACGACCACACCCCAGGTAATCGATGGGATTCCATTGAGAACGTCAGCCAAAAACCGCACGATTGAATTGATCCGCGCGGATCCATATTCCGCCAGGTAAACTCCGCCCAAAACGCCAACTGGAATCCCAATCACGCCAGCAATAGCGAGTAGTTCAAGCGAGCCAACGATGGCATTTGCCATACCACCACCAGCCTCACCAACAGGCTTCGGCAGATGTGTGAAAAAATCCCAGTTCACTGAGCTCGCGCCGTTGACGAGAAGATGAAAAAAGACCAAACCAAGCGGCGCGATCACCAGCACGGCAGAGACAAAGGTCCCCGTCGAAGCCAGCGCATTCTTAATCTTGCGCCAGTCATGATTGTCTGCGCGGCCGGAACTCTTCCTCATTGCACTGCGCGTGTTGCTGATGTGGTTGTCGTCATGGTCTTCAGAAGAAATTGCGCAACCAGATTGACTAGAATGGTAACGCCAAAAAGAACCAACCCGATCTCGAACAACGCCCCAAGATAAATGTCGGTGGTTGCTTCGGTAAACTCATTGGCGATCACGCTGGCCAGCGTGTAACCGGGCTTAAAAAGCGAGGCTGCGATCTGCGGCGTGTTGCCGATGACCATCGTGACCGCCATCGTTTCGCCAAGCGCACGCCCCAGACCAAGAATAACGGCGCCGAACAGTCCTTTCCTTGCGTAGCTTAGCACCGCAATCCGCGTCACCTCCCAGCGGGTCGCCCCCAGACCGTAGGCGGCCTCGCGTTGCAAGTCCGGAACGCTGCGCAAAATTTCGCGGGAGACGGACGTGATAATTGGCAAAATCATGATGGCTATAATGATTCCGCCCGCAAACATGCACGGGCCGTAGATCGGCCCGGTGAAAAGGGGTATCCAACCGAAGTAGTGTTTGAGGAATGGAAAAGGATAATCGCGGAGCCACGGCACCATCACGAAGATCCCCCAAAGCCCGAGAATGACACTTGGAATAGCCGCCAGCATTTCGGTCAGCGAAACGAGCGGCTGCCGAATCCACAACGGCGCAAGCTCCGTCAGATACACTGCCGTTGCGATGCTCAACGGCACAGCGATGAGCAAGGCAATCAGGGAAGAAACCAGCGTTCCGTAAATAAAGGGGAGCGCACCGAATTGTTCCGCGACCGGGTCCCAGGTGGATGTAGCAAGAAAATGGAACCCAAATTTTTCAACGGTTAGTGAAGATCCGCGCCAGAGCTGCCACCCGGTCAGAATTACCAGCACCACCACTGCCATCGCCATCGCCATGGTGAGCCATTGGAACGCCTTGTCGCCAAAACGCGACGGTGGCGCCATGCGCTCTCGCACGAAGCGCTCTTCGATCAAAACTTGCGCCGCAAGACTCATAGAGTACCCACGCGCAAGTCCGCCTCTCCCCTTCGTGAAGGAGAGAGGACTGAGGTGAGGGGTTTAGAGCAGCGAACTGTGTATGGTCGAACCCTCACCCTACCCTCTTCCTTGAGAAGGGAGAGGCAACTATCCAGCTCGCTCTGGAATTTCGTGTTCATTCGTGTTCACTGCTGGTTAAAGCTTGATCTCATTGATCCGTGTCAAAACCCGCTGTTGTACGCTGTCCGGCAGTGGCGCATAATTGAGATCTTTGGCCATCTTTTCGCCATCTTTGGCCGCCCATTTCAAGAACTCGACGAGCTTTTTGCCTTTCGCCGGATCTTTCTGCTGCTGGTAAACCAACAGCCACGTCGCGCCGCAGATCGGATAAGCGTCTTTTCCCGGAGCGTTTGTCATCGAGAAGCGGAAATCATCCGGGATTTCGGCAGTTGCGAGCGCGGCGGTAATCGATTCCAACGTCGGCGTAACGAATTCCCCTGCGGAATTCTTCACATCGGCGTACGGCATTTTGTTTTGGATCGCGTAAATCAATTCTACGTAACCCAGTGCGCCCGGCGTCTGTTTGATCTGCCCGGCTACCCCTTCATTGCCTTTGCCGCCGATTCCCGTTGGCCAATTGACCGATGTGTTTGTGCCGACTTTGGTTTTCCACTCAGGACTGATTTTACTCAGGTAATCAGTCCAAATGTAAGTAGTCCCACTGCCGTCAGACCGATGCACGACCACGATCTCTTGGTCGGGCAATTTTGCCCCTGCGTTGAGCGCCGTGATCTTCGGGTCGCCCCACTTTTTGATCTGACCGAGAAAAATTCCCGCAATGGTATCTGCATCGAGTTTCAGTTTCGGATTTCCAGGCAGATTGTAGGCGACCACATCGGCGCCCGCGACAGTTGGAATATGCAAGAGTTTCCCCGGCGCTTTTGCCAGATTATCGTCACTCATCGGTCCGTCCGACGCGCCGAAATCCACTGTTTGCGCCAAAATTTGTTTCTGTCCGCCGCCAGAGCCGATGGATTGATAATTGAATCGTACGGAAGGATCGACCTTTGTGTAAGCGTCGAACCATTTTGAGTAGATCGGATATGGAAACGTCGCCCCCGCACCATTGATCATCATCTGCGCTGAAGCGCTCGCGCTTAATCCCAACGCGATCGTTAGCCCAAGAATTCTCGGTAGTTTGGTCATGCGACGAAGTTGCCGCAGGCCGATTCGACCGGTCAAAACCTTTACTGTTACGTTTGTGTGACAATCGGCAGAACCACGCGAATCGTCGTCCCTTTGCCGAGTTCACTCTCAGCTTCGACATGGCCGTCGTGGAGTTGCGCGATATGTTTCACGATCGCGAGGCCGAGACCGGTACCGCGAACGCTGTTGTGGCTTCGCGCTTTATCGGCGCGATAGAACCGCTCGAAAATCCGCGGCAAATCTTCTTTGCCAATACCGATGCCGTTGTCGCTTACGCTCAGCGAAATTTGTTTGTCGCTCCGCCGGGCCATCAACGTAATTTCGCCGCGCTCGCGCGAATATTTCACCGCGTTATCGAGCAAATTGTAGAGAGCTTCCTGCAGTCGTCCCCGGTCGGCGCGAATGGCGGGCAAGTCGGGCGCAACGTCGGCGGTCACGTTGAGCTGTTTGTTTGCGAGTTTCTTTTCCCAATCGCGAATCAATTCTCCGAAGAAGCCCGACAGATCGACGTCGTCCAATTGCAGATTCGGATTGGCTGATTCCAATTGCGCAAGGATAAGCAAATCCTCGGCCAGCAAATCGAGGCGATTGGAATGGCGCTTCATCACTCCGAGAATTCGTGAGAGTTCCTTGCGCGACGTATCTGGGGTCTCGAGCAAAGTCTCGATGTAGCCGCGCAAGATCGACAATGGCGTGCGCAGTTCATGCGAGATGTTGGCGACGAAATCCCGTCTCACCTGATCCATCTTCTTAAGCTCAGTGATTTCGTGAAACAAAACGAGTGCTCCGGTAATCTCGCCCGCCTCGTTTCTCGTTGCGATGGCGTGGAGCTCGATTTGTGAACCGTCCACAGCCAACTCGCTGCGAACCGGCTGACCGCCACCGAAAGCACCACCAATCACTTGATCGAGCGTGGCATCGCGCACGCTATCCAGCAGGGGCGTGCCCGGTGAAATTTCCGGCAGCGCGAAAAGTTTTCGAAATGCGCCATTAGCTAAAACGACGCGCCGGTCGGAGTCGACCACGAGGAGAGCATCCTGCATTGCAGAAAAGATGGTCTGCAACCCCGACTCACGCTTGGCGATCTGCTTATCAAGCTGCTTTAGATCATGAAAAATTTTTTCCAAGCCCAGGCCGATACGGTGAGCTTGTGCGCCGTCGCGGACCAGAAAGGTGCGCGGCCGCTCACCCCGCGCGATTTGAGTGACGAGCTCTTCCACTTCCTGCCACGGTGCGATCCATTTGCGCCACGCGATCAGGGCAAGCGCGATTGTGGCTGCCACCATCGCGCAAAGCAGAAGCCAACTCATCTCCGGTAATTGTCTCGTAACCGATAACCGAAACCGCGCACGGTTTCAATCGCGTCACCGACTTTGCCGAGTTTTTCGCGCAAGCGGCGCACGTGTGTATCCACTGTACGGGTGTCGATCACGCTTTCGTAGCCCCAAACTTCGTTAAGCAACCGGTCGCGGTCTTGCACCCGGCCCCGGCGTTGCATCAACGTCTGCAACAATTTGAACTCCAGGCTCGTGAGACGCACCTGCTTGCCGTTAACGCGAACCTCATGGCGCGAAGGGTCGATCGAAATCGGGCCAGCCTTTAAACTTTCGTCCGCCGTTTCCCCGCGCCTCAAAATTGCCCGAATCCGCAGCAGGATTTCGCGCGGGCTGAATGGTTTTGTCACGTAATCGTCGGCGCCGAATTCCAGGCCGACGATGCGATCAATCTCTTCTGCTTTTGCCGTTAACATCAGAATCGGAATGTGACTCGTCGCCGCGTCGTTCTTCAAAATTTTGCAGACTTCGAGCCCCGACATTTTTGGCAACATTAGATCAAGAACGATGAAATCCGGTCTATCCTCGCGCGCCTTCTGCAAACCGCTTGCGCCATCGGCAGCAGTCGAAATCCTGAAGCCCGCCTTGCGAAAGTTCAGCGTAAGAAGATCTGCAACGTCGCTCTCGTCCTCAACGACCAGGATTTTCCTGCCAGCGCCAGTTTCCATGGAATAGGGAGTCAACTCGCCCGCGCGTTAAATTGCAATACTTCTACGCGGATTTACGCAATCGCGTCGGCATGTGATCGGAAAGTTTGCCGAATCGTAACACTTTCGTCATGAAACTGTAACAATGGGTTCCTAGCCTCCGCGATTTATTGGAAGACCCCTCGGACATTTAAGAAATCATCAAACTAAGGAGAAACGTATGTTCACCAAGAAAATCACTATACGGTCAGCAGGTGCCACCCTGGTTGCAATAGTCTTGTTAACTGCGCAGCCGCTGCGCGCACAGTCAGCATCTGACACTGCGCGAATCGACAAACTCGAGCAGGCGGTGGAAATGCTGCAAAAGCAAAACGCGCAATTGAAAGCAGAAGTCAGCAGTTTGAAAAAACACCCTGCGTCGGCATCTGCCGCCGTGGTCGAAGGGCCGACAAAAACGGAAGTCGTTTATGATGGAAAGACTTATGTTGAAAAAGTTGTTCCCGCCGAGAAGTCGAGCGCGGACAAGTGGAAATTGTCCACTTCCATCACCGAGATGGAACTCTACGGTGATGTCCGTCTGCGTTACCAATATAACGGGGGCGAGACCGATAACACTACGGTGGCAGCCCCTGGCGCGGGCGTAGCGGGGACGCACGATTGGCAGGAGCGCGAGCGCGAGCGTTATCGTCTTCGGTTGGGCCTTCGTGGAACGCTTTTGGACGATTGGTTCTTCGGTCTGCGGTTGGAGACGAGCAACAATGCCCGCTCAACAAACGTGACGTTTGGCGACGACACAGCGAGTAACACGCCCGGTGGCGGCGGACCATTCGAAAAAAACAGCGACGTCGTGTACGTCGGCCAGGCGTATGGCGGTTACAAAGGCTTCCCCGATTTTACGTTCACCGCCGGAAGAATGCCGAACCCGCTCCTGAGCACACGCATGGTTTGGGACCCGGACATCAATCCTGAAGGATTGGCCGAGCAGTGGAAACACACGTTCGTGTTTGGAGGAGGACCACCCCCGCCTCCATCCTACAGCAAGGATGGCAAGGATGGCAAAGCTGTAGTGCCCGCAAAGGCACCGGAGCCGTGGCTCAAAATCGATGTCTTTGCGAATCTTGCCCAGTTCGTTTATGACGATTCGAACCCGGAGAATCCACTCGGTGCCAGGGCGACGACGACCGCAAATGGCGTCGGATCTCAGCTAGTCCCGAACACGGATGCGTTCCTGTGTGCGTGGCAGGTAGGCGCGAGATTCGATTTTCCGCACATCGTTTACTTCCAGCTCGCGCCGACGCTCTACAATTACACCGGCAACGGCGACACGTTTAACATCCATTACCAGGGGGGAGATCCACATCTAACAAACGCGGCATCGCTGGCGCAGAACCAGACCGGTATCAACAGCCTCCTGGTGTTCGATCTACCAGCGGAAATTGGATGGAAAGCCTGGGGGCTGCCAATGCGTCTCTACGGCGATTTCGCGACCAATTTTGAAGGTGACGATCGCGCCAGCGCCGCGGGGCAACCGGGCCAAGGCAGCCAGCGCTACACCTATACGATCGGACTCGGCATCGGCCAGTTAAAGAAGAAGAATGATTGGCAGATAGACCTTTGGTATCAACACGCCGAGCAGTTCGCGCTCGATCCGAACCTGATCGATGATGATTGGTTCAATGGCCAATTGAATATTCACGGCGTCGGTGTCACAGCGGCATACAACCTGAGTGCCGCTGTCAACCTCACCCTGAACTACGGCCACGGTTGGTGGTACAATCACAATCTCGGCACTGGCGGAAGCAATGTCGCCATCGCAATCAATCCAACGGATCAATACAATTTCTTCACTGCTGACCTGAACGTGAAGTTCTGAGCATTGAACAGCTTGGTTAGGTTATCGATAGCCCGCCGGGAGAGACTCCCCCGGCGGGCTTTCCATTACACTGCAATCAGTGCGGGCGCATGAAAGCAAAGGCGAAGCAAAAACGGGGCCGTCGTCGAAGAGCACAAGAATCGTCACCGCTTACGATGCTTGAATCCGAACTTCGCGTGCTGCACCGTGATTTACGTACGATTGCTAAGGCATACATCGCCCGTCTCGAAAATGATCTATTCGTCTGCCTCGCTGCGCTCAGGTCCTATGGACCGATCGAACAGGTGCCTCGGGAAATGCTGCACCATATCCGTGATCTCACGATTATTGTTCGCAATCGCAAGTTAAAACCGGAAAAAGGCCGTCGGAAAGACTTGCGCAAAGTCGACTCGCTGATCGTAGACTTGGTTTCGACTATAGGGCGCAAGAATTGAGCGCAAACTGTGAGTATTCCGGCGCGCCGGTAATTGGTAGCGGTGAAAGTGGCGGTAACGTGACCGTTCTTTATTAGCAAAAAGATCTTCGCACCCGGGGCCAATTCAGGCCATTCAAAGGCGGGATCTTGACGAAAACGCGCGACTGGGATGACTTCACCGTCGCCGCTGCTGGCAAAGAAGGTACGCCTTGCGGAATCGAATCGGACAGTTGGAAAGCGAAAATCGGACGATTCGTCCCTGCGCGGCTCGCCGTCGCCGGCGTCAGGTAAGTTACTGGTTCCGCGGTTAATCGTGCCGCCATCCGCTCGAAATAAAGACTTCCAGTCGCGCGCATGTTCGGATAGGCAGTTTTAGGCGAGCGGTTTTATCTCTAGACTCCAACCATTAACCACCAAGGAGAAACTCATGTTTACTATGAGATTCATCTCACGGGCAGCGGGCGCGAGCCTGGCTGCGATTGCATTGCTAAGTGCGCAGCAGCTGCTTGCACAGTCATCGTCTGAGACTGCACGGCTCGAAAAACTCGAGCGCGCGGTGGAATTATTGGAAAAACAGAACGCAGAGCTGCAAGCGGAGGTGAACACCTTAAAAAAACACGCTGCGCCTGCACCCACCGTTGCGAGCGAAGGGAAAACGAAAACACAAATTAAGTACGACGGAAAAACATACGTCGAGAAACTCGCGCCCGGTTTGGGTGGTAGCGGGGATAAGTGGAAATTGTTCCCAGCGATCACTGAGATGGAACTCTACGGAGATATGCGTCTGCGGTACGAATATCGCGGTGGCCGAACCGACGACACGCCGGTGGCGCCGCCCGGCCCAGGCGTGGCAGGGACGCACGATTGGCAGGAACGCGAGCGCGAGCGTTATCGCCTTCGCTTGGGCCTTCGCGGAACGCTTCTGGATGATTGGTTCTTCGGGGTTCGGTTGGAAACCAGCGCCAGTGCACGTTCAACGAACGTAACTTTTGGTGATGATACATCGAGCAGCTCGCCAGGTGGCGGCGGACCATTTGCGAAAGGCAGCGACGTTGTCTATGTCGGCCAGGCGTATGGGGGTTACAACGGCTTTCCCGGTATTACGTTGACTGCCGGCCGAATGCCGAACCCGTTTGTGACCACGCTCATGGTGTGGGACCCGGACATTAATCCCGAAGGCTTAGCTGAGCAGTGGAAACATACGTTTACATTTGGAGGAGGACCGCCTCCGCCAGCGGACTACAGCAAGGATGGCAAAGCTGTTGCAGCGGGGCCGGTGCCCGAACCATTCCTAAAGCTCGATCTCTTCGCAAACTTTGGGCAATTTGTTTACGACGATTCGAACCCGGAGAATCCAATAGGTGCTCGCCCGACGACGACGCAGCCGATCACAGGCGAAACTCAGCTTGTCCCAAACCACGATGCTTTCCTGCTGGGATGGCAAATAGGTGCGAAGCTTGAATTCCCGCACATCTTGTATTTCCAGCTTACGCCGACGCTCTACAACTACACCGGCAACGGCGATACGTTTAACATCCACTTCTCTGGCGACCCCGATGGCAATCAGACAGGCATCAACAGTCTTTTGGTTTTCGATATGCCGGCCGAAATCGGGTGGAAAGTTGGGAAGATACCAATGCGCATCTTCGGAGACTTTGCGGTGAACCTCGAAGCCGACGATCGAGCAGAGGCCGCGGGACATTCAGGCAAAGGTGGCGATCGTTACGCGTATCAAATCGGTCTTGGTATTGGTCAGCTAAAGAAGAAACACGATTGGGAGATCGACGCCTGGTGGCAACACCAGGATCAGTACGCGCTCGACCCAAACCTCGTCGATACAGATGTGTTCGACAGCAAGCTCAACTTGCAAGGCGTGGCTGTGCGCGTCGGATATATGTTGTCTGACGCTGTGGGCTTTAACCTCAACTGGGCCTACGCGTGGCGAATTGACGACGCACTCGGCACGGGTGGTCTTGGCGACATCAGCATCAATCCGATGGATCAATACCAAATATTCCAAGCTGACCTGAATTTTAAGTTCTAGCGTGGTTAGGTCGCTCAAAGCCCGCCGGGAGAGCCTCCCCGGCGGGCTTGTCGTTATAACGAATCGCTGACAACGCATGAAAACAAAGGCGAAGGAAGAACGATCTCGTCGCCGGAGATCACGGGAAGCAACACCGCTAACAATGCTTGAGTCTGAACCTTCGCGCATTTACTCGAATATCGCGCTCATAATTGCGGATGGTTGTAGGCTCTGATTCCATGGTGGTCGAAAGTCTTACTCGCCACGTCGCGGCGTTTTTTTTAGGTTTACTGGCTACACGGAGGAACTGCTTATGTTCTCGATTCAAAAACTCATTGGGCGCGACGGAAAATTTTACGATTTGCTGGAAGCGAGCGCGCAGCAGGCCGACAGCAGTGTCCATCATCTGGTCGCGCTGCTTGAAAAACTTCAGCAAAATGAGACGCCAGAGCACCTCGAAGAGTTTGCGCACAGCCGACGCGAGGATAAACGCATCACGCAGGAACTAACCGAGCGGCTCTCAAAAACATTCGTCACACCGCTGGAGCGGGAGGACATCCAGGAACTCGCAGCTGCGCTTTATAAGATCCCGAAGACCGTCGAAAAAATCGGTGAGCGGATCTTAATCTGCCCGGACGATTTGCGCGGGCACAGTTTTCAAAAGCAGGTTGAGTTACTTGATCAAGCGGCCGAGACGGTACTGTCGATGGTAAAACAGTTGCGTAAGGGGATCGACGCTCAGACCGCGCGTGAAATGAACGCCAAACTTCAAAGCATCGAAGGCGACGCGGACCAGCTCGAACTGGACCGAATTCGCAACCTTTTCCATGGCGAATACGAGCCGAAACAGATCATTTTTCTGCACGATCTTTACGGCTTGTTGGAGAAAGTAATCGACCGCTGCCGTGATGCCGGAAACATCATCCTGCAGGTGGCGCTGAAATATTCGTAGCAAGCAATCGCGTGCTCACGTTAATTTCCGTCGTTCTTGCCGCGATCATTTTCGAATACAGCAACGGCTTTCACGACGCCGCAAACGCGATTGCCACCGTAGTCTCAACGCGAGTCCTGACGCCACGCAAAGCGATTGCGATGGCTGCGTTTTTCAATCTCACCGGCGCATTGTTCGGTGGAGCGGTTGCTTCCACGATCGGCAAGGGGCTGGTGGATACCGACATCGTCACAATGACGACGGTGCTCTGCGCTGTGATCGCCGCATTTGCATGGAATATCGCCACTTGGTGGTTCGGTTTGCCGTCCAGTTCGAGTCACGCGCTGATCGGCGGGCTTTGCGGCGCAGCGTTGGCTGCGGCGCGCGGCAATTGGTCCGTCATAAAATGGAATGAAGGCGTCTGGCCAAAAGTTGTCATACCCATGATCACCTCGCCAGTGGCCGGATTTGTTTTCGGCGCATTACTAATGCTTCTACTTTTTGTCACATTGCGTCGTTTCACGCCGCATTTCGTCCATTCACTGTTTGGCAAACTGCAAATCTTCAGCGCAGCGTGGATGGCGCACAGCCACGGGACTAATGATGCCCAAAAAACCATGGGCATTATTACACTGGCACTTTTTACCGGCACGAAAGCTGGGAGTTTTGATCATTTCCCAGCCTGGTTGGATTTTCTCAAAACGCCGGTCTTCGTGTTGCCCAAATGGGTGATCGGTCTTTGCGCGGTAACGATGGCGGTAGGAACAGCTGCTGGCGGCTGGCGAATCATTCGCACGCTCGGCCATCGTATGGTGAAATTGCAGCCAGTGCACGGCTTCGCGGCCGAAACAACAGCCGCGTTGATCATTCAGTGCGCGAGCTACTACGGCATTCCGCTTTCCACGACGCACGTGATTTCCACGTCGATTATGGGCGTCGGCGCGGTGAAGCGTTTCAGCGGAATGCGCTGGACAGTGGTCGAACGAATCATTTGGGCGTGGCTTTTCACTCTTCCAGCGAGCGGCCTGATCGGCTACGTGCTCGAACGCACAGTCGGAGCGCTTTGATCCTTTGGTGTAGCTGATGTTGTAGCCGGTACATTTGATCGAATACACGCGATCTCGGTAGGACTAACGCCCCACTGGACAGCTGCAGCCGGCGGGCTTCTCATTCGCCCGTAATCAAGTCTCGCCACACAAACGTAACAGTAATCTTTTTGCTCTCGCATTGGCTGATCCCTACGTTTCCGTCGACTCCCGATGCAGGCGTTTACGTTGCCTCAAAGGAATTCAGGCCGGGCTTTCGCGGCGCAACAGCGATTCACATTTGGCCAATCCGCTGAGGACTTCGTGGCGCCGAGACGTTACCGCGTCGCGTGGATCTCCGATGCGGACCTTGGTACGCGTGGCTGCAATGCCGCTGCGCTGCTGGATTTTCTGCGCGAGAACGATTTCGATACGCTGTACGTTGTGGGCGATCTGATCGATATTTGGTCGCTACGTCGCGGAATTTACTGGCCGCAGCAGCACAACGACGTGATCCAAAAAATTCTGCGCAAAGCCCGCAAAGGTACACATGTAATCTATATCCCTGGAAATCACGATGAGTTGGTGACCGACTTCTGTGGGGTCTACGGCAATATTGAGATCAAGCAGAGGGCAATTCACCTGACCGCCTCTGGGGAACGAATTCTAATCATTCACGGCCACGAACTCGATGTGGTGGTGTCCGGCAGCGGCCGGATGAGATGGCTCGCATTCGCCGGCGACCTTGGTTATCAATTTTTGCTCTCGCTCAATCCGCTCATTAATTTCGTCAGGCGGCGCTTCGGTCTGGGGTACTGGTCGCTCAGCGCCTACGCCAAGCGGCGTGTAAAAGACGCGGTGAGCTTTATCGGAAAATTCGAAGCTGCCGTGGCGCATTATGCGGATCGCTATGATGTGGACGCAGTGCTCTGTGGCCATATCCATAGCGCAGCCATCCGCGAATTCGGCAAGGTGACTTATTACAATTGCGGCGATTGGGTCGAGAGCTGCACGGCACTTGTGAAGGCGACGACGGTATTCTTTCCATGGTCAGTCTCCACGCCTCTCCGTAAAGAAAAGTGTCTGTCACGCCCTCGACATTGAATGACGAAACCAAAATGACGAATGTCGAATTAATGTCGAAGCGCAAATGACCATTGGAAATCAGCAGGTCTAAATCACAGAATGCAATTCGGTGTTCGTCATTCCTTCGTGCTTCGTCATTAGCCTGCCATGCCGGAGCTGCGCGGAGGCGGGTCATTGGTCATTGATCAGGCTTCGCTCGTTGGAGCTGTCATCGGCTTGTTACGCGCTTTTGACAATTCGTAACCTGACGCGAGACAGCCAGTCATTACGTTGAAACATGCGCGTAATCACAATCAAACGAAATGTTTCGAAAGAAAAACGGGCTCGAACAATACGAGGACGATTTGTCCTCGAATTTGCTCGAGATTTTTTCGCGCGCGAAAATCACTTGGAATTTGCGCTCGAAGCGTTGCTCTTCGGGACGCTTCTTGCGCTTTCAGCGTGGCCCATCATTGTGGCAGCAGGCGCGATCGATCGGCTTCTATAAACCGATCGTCACAATGACGGCTGGAACAGCGTGGTCGATGAACTGCAGAAACATTTTTATTGTAGGGCGTTTGACTCGTTCGCTCCGGCTCTCTCGCCCGGATGGGCTGCCCGTCTATGTCGCTCGCATCCCCGCGGCTCCATTCTGTGAACTCCGAAAGCTTTCGGGGCTGGCACAGGCGCCTACAATTTGTCAGCAAGCAAAACGAAGGCTAGGAGAGAAACATGAACACTGAACAACTTGCAAAAAAGGTCGTGGAATTGGTTCGCAAACAATCGTGGTACGAAGCGCTGGACACGCTTTACGATGACAACGTCGTGAGCGTGGAAGCATACAGCGCGGGTGGCGGTTCACCGGAAACCCGGGGAAAAGAAGGCGTGCGCGGCAAAATCGATTGGTGGGTCAACGCGATGGAAATCCACAGCTTTGATGCCGGTGATCCATTCGTCGGGCATGATCGATTCGTCGTGCAATATGATGCAGACGTTACCGACAAGAATTCGAAACAACGGCGAAAATTATCCGAAGTCGGCGTTTACACAGTGAAGGATGGCAAGATCGTCCGCGAAGAGTTCCTGCCACGCGTCGAGTGAGCTTTACGCGTTGCCAACGCCGGATCGCTTTCGGAGCACGTTGCAAATCGTCTCCGTATTTGTGATCAAGGCGTCACCCGCAAATTTCAAGCTTTTGATCGACCGTTTTGCGGCTTCTTCATTGCCTCCGCCGCAAGCGTCGGTGACGAGCACAGGAATATAACCGAGGTCAGCCCCGTGGCGCGCTGTCGGTTCGATCCCGATCTCGGTCGCTACGCCGACGATGATAAAAGCGTTGATGCCGCAATCTCGCAACGCGAAGTCGAGCCACGTCCCTTCGAAGGCCGACATGGTCAATTTGTCAAAGACGCCTTCGGTCTTACGCGGCTGCAATTCCGGCGTGATCTGAAATCCGGGAGCGTCGCGCACAAACCATGGATTCACCTCTTCAGGCGAATCCACCCGTTGCCAGGCCATGGCCATGCGGAACTGAAACATGCCCGTTAGCTCTTTTGGCAGCGAAAGGTGACGCGAAAAGAAGACGCGCACTTTAGCTTTTCGCGCAGCTATCAGCACCTTGAGAACTTGTAGCGTGATTTGCTCGGGGTTTTTGATTTGACTCAAAATGCCGACCTGCATGTCGTACACGAGCAAAGCGACACGATTTGGATCGCATACCTCTTCGAGCGTTTCCGGAATGCCGAGTCCGTAAGCCGTTTTCATATTTGGTCTAAACGTCGCGTTAGCGGCTGGCCGCATATTTCTCGATCAACGCTTGGAACCGAGGATCTTTGCGCAATGGGTCCCAGGCTGGATCGAGCTTGAGTATTGGTATCACGAGACCGTTCGGGATGCTGAGCAGATGATCGAGCAAGCGAAGTGCTTCATCAGATTCGCCAGTCAAGGCATAAATTTGTGCGAGCGCAATCGTGCATCGCGGTCCATCAAACGCGTCTTGCGATTCCGGCAACAATTCGACAGCCTTCTTACCTTCGTTGATCGCTTCTTGTTTTTGCCCTAAGCCCGCAAGGATAAGGCCATGCTGCGCATGTCTCGCGGGGTCTTCGGGCGTTTCGCGCAGCAACTTTTCGGAGACCACGCGTGCGTGCTCGAACTCTGCCTGGGCCTTGGGCTTGTCGCCTTGGACCGAATAAATTATGCCTTGCAAAAGGGACTTCGGCATGGGCGCGGTCGTCTCAACAATCAATGTCTCGCCGGGAAATTTCTGCACGACGGCGAGTGCTTCGGAAAACTTGCGTTGCAACGTCAGGATCCAAAATCGCAGCCAGGTGATCGCTCCATTCGGGTCGCTTTCGCCTGCAATCGAAGAAATTTGTTCCTGCGCCGTCTTAAGATCGCCTTTCCACACAGCGGCCAGATATCCTTTCATTCCGGCCGACGCGAACGACTGAGGCGCTACGGCAATCAAGCGATCAACAGTTTTGTCAGCGGCCTCGAAGTTGCGGACGGCTATGTAACTCCAAGCAAGGTTAACCAGGATACCTGCATTTTTGGGATCGAGCGCGGCAGCTTTTTCCAAATTGGCAGTTGATTCCGTCCACTTCCCCTGACGCCGCTGAATAGCGCCGATGGCCAAATACGCTTGGGCTTCGTTCGGCAGGTCACGTTTCGCAATCTCAAACTCGGCGAGAGCGCGCTCGTAATCACGATCGCCATAATAATACGAAAAACCGAGCGCGAGATGTCCTTCCGGAAAATTTGGTTGCAAGCGCAGGGATTCATCGGCATTGAGACGCGCTTTTTCTCGACGAGCCTGCGTCGGCTCGGAACTGTGATAGATCCAGCTTTCCACCATCGACAGTCCGGCAAAAGCAGATGCAAATTTTGGATCGAGCTTGATCGCTTGTTCGAAAAGCTCCTCAGCCTTTAATGAATCGTCGTGGAAATGATCTGGTCGATTGGCATAGTCGTGCGCCTGGATAAAGAGCAGATAAGCGTTTGGATCTTTTGTCGGTTGGCGATCGAGCTGTTCTTTTTCGTTCGGGGAGAGTTTCGCTTGGAGGGCCGAAGCAATTTTTTGCGCAAGATCGGTTTGAATTGCAAACACGTCGGTCAAATCGCGGTCGTAATCTTCCGCCCAGATGTGCTCATCACTATTCGCGTTGATCAATTGCACGCTCACTCGGACGCGGTTACCGGCGCGACGAACGCTGCCTTCCAGAAGCGCGCCTACTCCGAGTGCTTTCCCGATTTCGCGTGCGTTGCGCAACGCATCGCCACGATATGACATGACTGACATTCGGGAGATGACCTTTAAATCGCCGATTTTTGAAAGATTGGTCAGGATATCGTCCTGGATGCCGTCTGCGAAATAGGCGTTTTCCTTTTCATCGCTCAGGCTTTGAAAGGGCAGGACGGCAATCGACTTCTCGACGCCGCGCCCGGAAGCGCGAGGGAACAGGAAAAATCCGGCGACCGCAGAAATCGCGAGCCCGATTGCAGTAAGAGCAATAATATTTCGTCGCCGATGTGTTCCGGGCGGAGCGGGAGTGGCTTGAATCCCTTGCGGCGTCACATCGTAGGCCCAGGCCAGAATCAGGGCGACCGGAAAACCGGCCAGCAAAAGCACGACCACAAGACGCAGCGTCCAGTTTGGCAATTCCCAGGCCGGAAACACCGCCGAACCAATCTGAATGATGAATCCCGCTGCGATGATGTAAGCGGCGGCGACGCGATAAACCTTTCGACGCTGCAACTCCTCAAAGAAGCCGGTCATATCAGGTCAGATTCTACTGGATGGACAATCGCCCAAAACCTCGACTCGTCTATGGCGAGCTCGGACAACTTTACGCTCTGCATGGAGAAGTCCTGTTGTCTCATCACTCAGTTCGACGATGCTGAGTCATTGCGCAGTTAGGTTCGTCGTATCGTTGGGTCGCCGCAGGATACGATTACGGATACGGTGGGCGCTTAGATTCATGTTCGCTGCAATCGATGCGACCGACAACGTGATCGAAACACACAACCTTGCGCGCAATTTTAAAGAATGGTGAGCCCGCGCAACTCGTGTCGCAACCTTCCACGTAGCGTGTGAGAGTAAATTTGCGTGACATCAAACGAGGCGTTTGAGCAAATTGCTGCAGTGGATCTTTCGACTATTGCAAACATTGCGACGGCCCTCACAGTATTGACGGCTGTCGTTTTTGGATTGATCGAGATGCGGCGCGCTCGCCAGGAGCGCGAGGAGCGTGCAGCCTTCGTAGCTGTCCAGGCGATTTTAACGCCGGCGTGGATGCAATCAATGACCCTCGTGCAGGCAATTTCCGAGGGCACGACTGCCTCACAAATCGAGGCCGATCCGCGTCTTTTTCAAGCCGTCCAATCCATAGCTTGCATTCTCGAATCTCTCGGCTATGCGGTGTTCGCGCGCATGGTTCCGTTGAACGTAGTCGACGAACTACTGGGCGGCACAGTGCGCATCGCCTGGCGCAACTTGCACGGCTACGTTGAATACGAACGTGAGCGCGCAGGTTCGAAAAAAAATTGGGAATGGTTTCAGTGGCTCGCCGAACAGATCGATCGGCATAGCAAAGCTCGAACCAGTCTCGCCCTCGGCGCGCACGAGGCTTACCGTGACTGGCGACCGTGATTTTACTCTAAAAAACGTCTCGCAAGCTCTCAGACCTAGTGTGGCCGATTTGAGTTCCACAAACGCAGCCAGCTTTTCCTCGGAGCGCACATGAAGGTTTTCAATCGCAACGGGCCTCGGCCGCGAACTTCCCTCCTCCCATCGCAATTCATTTGTGTAACTTGGAAAGTGGCGACTGGGATGGCGTTGTCGGCGTTTCTGCTGACACCAACACTGGCCTGGTCTCAGCCAGTGCCTGGATCGTTAGAGGTGCACTGGAACGAGGGCGCATCAGATTGCAGTGCAACTCCGCAAGAACCCCTTCAGGTCCATCAGTACGAACCGCAAACGTTTATCCTGCGTCAGAGTCCATGCGCGGACTTTGAAGCAAATTTTATCTATCTGCTCATCGGCTCCGACAAAGCTCTTTTGATCGATACTGGCGCCGTCGCCGATCCGAAAGCGATGCCGTTGGCAAAAACGATCTTGGAGCTGTTGCCGGACAAGGATCATAAAAAGCTTCCGCTCCTGGTGGCGCATACCCACAGGCATCTGGATCATCGCGCTGGCGATCCTCAGTTCGAATCTCTTCCATCAGTCCAGATCGTGCCGATCGATTTGGAGGGAGTTCGAGCGTTCTACGGTTTCAATAACTGGCCCAACGGGACGGCCCATCTGGATTTAGGTGACCGAACTGTGGATGTAATCCCGACGCCCGGACACAACAAGACTCACATAGCATTTTACGACGATAGGACCGGCATTCTTTTCTCGGGAGATTTTCTGCTGCCGGGTCGATTGCTAATCGAGGATAGTGCAGCTTACCACGAAAGCGCCCTCCGGGTTGTCGACTTTCTCAAGACGCGCCCGCTGACCCATATCCTGGGCGGCCATATTGAATTGAACGCGGCAGGACGAGCCTACCGATTCGGATCTCATTATCATCCCAATGAGCATCGGCTGGAGTTGGCGAGAGCAGATTTAACGGCCTTGCCAACAGCGCTTGAACGCTTCAACGGCTTTTACGCACGATATCCGAATTACATTCTTACTAATCCCATTCACAACCTTCTGGCGCTGGCAATTATCGCGGTCGCGGTATTGATTTTCGTCGTGTGGGGAGTGCGTCGACTGCTACGCCGCCGACGTGGTTGACAGCGTGAAATGCCATTCGGGCTTCGACTCTCGCGTTCACCCACGCGCTTCAGCGAAGGGCTCGCTAGTTTTCGAGCGTGACTCAAAATACGTCACACTGAACTTAGATTGTCTGGACAGCGAAGAAGCCTACAGTCTGCTGGAGCAAGGCTGCCAACTGCGAGTTGAGCATTGGAAGGCGTTTAGAACCAGAGATAAATGTCCACTGTCTTCGACCGTGTCCTGCTGCCATTAAATCTCGTCGCGAACACCGCGATCTTTTATCTCGCAGCGCGGCTGTATTTGCTGCCTTTGGTTCCGCGCCTTAGGCCGCGCCAAATTCTTATTCCCATTCTGCTGCTGCACTCAACGCGGCATCTGGGAATGATGTTTCTCACTCGCGGTGCTATCTATCCGGGATTGCCGCTGCAGTTCGCTTATCCGGCAGCATTTGGTGATCTGATAACGTCGATAATCGCCCTTGTGGCGATCCCGTTTGTATTGCGCAGCTCTGTCTTTGCCAAACCGGCAGTGTGGGTTTTCAACGTCTTCGGTACAGTCGACTTGGTCGTGGCAATCATCCTTGCCACAATTTACAACGCGCCGGTCGCAATGGGACCGTCCTATTGGATTCCGGCTTTTTGGGTCCCGCTGTTGTTGGTAACGCACTACGTCACGTTCGTTCTTCTTCTAAGACGCCGCGACTTTTGATTATTTTAGTGGTTGTCGACGCAGCCTTGTCGAGACCTGGGTGCGTTATCTTATTGGAATGAGCGATCTCGATGACCGCGGGATCTTGTTGAATTGTCCAAAATGCGGGCGCCGTAATCGGATGCGATACGAAGGACTCGGACAAACTTTTCATTGCGCCCAGTGCAAGAACGAGCTGCCACGATTAAATGAGCCGGTGGATGCGCGAAGCGATCTCGCGTTCGACGCGCTGATTAGTCGATCAAAGTTGCCTGTGCTGGTCGATTTCTGGGCGCCATGGTGCGGCCCGTGCAAAATTGTCGATCCGGAGTTCCGGAAAGTGGCGCAGGAAACGGCCGGTCAATTCGTTCTGGCAAAAGTAAACACCGAAGAGGTTCCCAGCCTGGCGGCTCGTTTTCGTGTCACGGCGATCCCGACCATGACGTTATTCCGAAACGGTCTCGAAGTAGCGCGTCAGGCCGGCGCGATGCCCGCACCGCAGATCCGAAAATTTATCCACCAACATACGTAAGCGAAAATGCCGGGGACACGCGTCATTCTGCGTTGGCAATTAGGCGACGTCATCGATAGACCAACTGCCAGAGCTTAATACTCAGCGAAGGCATCGTCAGGATAACAGTACAACCAGCGCTCAGCGGGCTGCGCGGATGCGATCACCGGATGCCCGCTCGCGCGCGCATGCTTGGTTGCGTGATGGTTTGGCGAGCTGTCGCAACAGAGCGTGACTCCACATGTCTGGCAGGTCCGCAGATGAACCCAGTACGCACCGATCTTCACGCATTCTTCGCATTCGCGACGTTGCGGCTGCTTAATTGACTCGATCGCATCGAGATGAGTGCAGCCTCTATCGGACATCATTCTATTCTCGCAGCACCGGTTAATTTAGCCAAGCTAGAAACACAGAGCTGCCCGAACAATTCGCGCCGCGAAAATCAATGTTCGCCTTGCGCGTTCTCGGGCACAAATTGAAAGTTTCTTATGCCAAGCCGCACTTACGAATTCGCTCAGGTCGACGTATTCACGCAGACGCCGCTCGTGGGTAATCCGCTGGCTATCTTCACGGACGGTCGAGGATTAAATGATGGCGAGATGCAAGCCCTGGCGAGGGAGATGAATCTTTCGGAGACGACTTTCATTCTGCCCCGCGATCCCGCCACTGAAGCTCGGGAAGGAAAGAAAGTCCGCATCTTCACAGTCGAGCAGGAGTTGCCCTTTGCCGGACACCCGACACTCGGGACAGCGCTGCACTTATATGCGTCTGAGTCCCCTTCCAATTCAACGAAATCCGACCAGATCACACTTGATTTGGAAGCTGGGAAAATTTCCGTGCGTTTCACTGCGAATTCGGACAATGCCGGCCGCGATCGAGTAGATGGTCAGGTGTTTGGTGAAATGCGCCAACGCGATCCCGAATTCGGACCTACGCTTTCGCGAGAAGAGGTCGCTGGCGTCGTCGGAATCGCCGTTGACGAGCTTTCTTCGGAATGGCCCATACAAGCGGTTTCGACGGGGTTGGTCTTTACGATTGTGCCATTCCGCAATCAACAGACGCTGTCGAATCTGAAGTTTATTTACGGACAGGCAGCAGAATTTCTGAAGAACACTGGAGCCAACTTCTTTTACTTTCTGTGTCCGGGACGGCGCGAAGGCCGGCTTGAGGCTCGAGCTCGAATGTTTTTTTACGGCGGCGAAGATCCCGCTACAGGATCGGCGGCTGGCTGCGCCGCCAGTTGGATGGTTCAACACGAAGTCGCAAACAGTGATGAACAGGTACTGATTCGCCAGGGCATCGAGTGCCGTCGTCCAAGTGAGATGTATGTCCGAGCAACTCGGGAAGGCGCGCACATTACTAACGTCCGCGTTGGCGGCTATGCCGTGGAAATTCTGCGCGGAACGGTGGTGCTGTGAGTAATCGCCATTATCGCGCTCAAATCGTTGCGCGTAAGGCTCGTTCTATTGAGACTTGAACGGGCCTTCGAAGATGCTTTCGGAAAGTTTCCGCCGGTCATTAGGACTTTCACGGGCTCGTAGTTTTTCTGGAAGCAATTCTTTCGGGCCTGGTTTGCCCACTGCCGCCATCGCTTCGACTTGGAATTCATCTGGAATCCGAAGTTGTTTGCGTGCGCGCTCGTAATCGAATCCTTGCATCCCATGCACTACCAGACCTTGGTGGAAGCCTTGCAACGCGAAGTTCTCCCAGGCCGCTCCGGCATCGTAAGAATGCGTGATCGACGGCTCTTCATCGTGCTCGAAGTTCTCGCGCGAAACAAACACCACGAGAACAGCCGCGTTTTTCGCCCACGCCTTGTTCGCGTCGACGAGCAAATCGAAGAACGTCTGCCAATGTTCCGTGCCGCGACGCGCGTAGAGCGCGCGCCACTGCTGAGCGTTGAATGATGAAGGCGCCCAGCGCGCAGCTTCGAAGAGTCGCATCAGTTCCTCTCGCGAAATTTCTTCACCCGACATCGCGCGCGGCGACCAGCGATCGATCAGAAACGATTCGATCTGATGGTCTGCTTTTCGAACTTCACTGCCTTTGATTATCTTAGTGTTATCAGCCATTCTCGCGCGCTTTTAACATCGTCCGGTGTTAACTCGTGACCAGCTGGGAAATGGCGAATCGTGACGTCTGCACCTGCCTTGCGCAAAAGTTCAGCCAGGCGTTTCGTCTCAGATGTCGGAATGATTGGATCGTCTGTTCCTGCACCAATCCATACACGCATGGAGGAAAGTTTTGGCTGCTTATCAGGAGCAAGCGGCACCATCGCGCGAAACAGAATCGCAGCCGATAATATTTCTGGCCGGAGCAACAGCAGGCTCGCAGCGATGTTGGCGCCGTTGGAATAACCAGCTGCAACGACTTTGTCCGCGGCAAATCCATAATGTTGAGCGGCCGCCGCCACAAAGTCCGCCAGCTCGCTCGTGCGATTTTTCAAATCCTCCAGATCGAACACGCCTTCAGCTAGCCGGCGAAAAAATCGTGGCATTCCATTCTCGAGCACTTTGCCGCGCGGGCTGAGTAACGCGGCGCGCGGATCCAGTTCGCGTCCAAGCGGGACGAGATCGCGCTCGTTGCCACCGGTGCCATGCAAGAGCAACAACGTGCGGTCTGACTTACCGGGGACGAATTCGTGAATGAAATCAGGCTGGAGCTTCATGATTCACGGGCACTTGAATCGGTGGAAGGATTTTCTCG
>QHNR01000090.1 GCA_003218475.1 Verrucomicrobiota bacterium
CACGCGGGCGGTTTCAAAGAGTGGTGAACGCGGGGCTTGCCATCGCGCAGCCTTTTAGCGCATTATCCCTGTATCGAGCAAGAAATAGATTGCAAGATGCAACCCAATTCTAGCTGGGGCGTATGTGGGTGACACTTGAGAACCTTTTCAAGGTCACTCTGACCGTCGTGTTCACGGCGGTCTGGCTAGCCGGGGTGCGTTGGGTCTGGACACATCAGCTCGATCCGATTGCCACCGTTCAACGCCTCATACGGAAGCCATTCAAAACGCCGGAGTGGGTTGCTACGCGGGAGCCGAACAAGATCTACCAGAACGGAAACGTTGTAGGAGAAGTGATTGGCCCGGTTCAGGAGCAGGACTCTATCATCCGATTCGAGAAGCTCGCGAACACGAGCGCCCTGAACAAGGGGGTGGTGTTTCAATACCAACGACACGACCTCCAGATACGACAGATCGGCCACGCCATTACGGCGGAAAGTGCCCATCCAGGAGCGCCCCTGTTGATGAACGTCCTTGATAATGTAGTTTGCGAGAAAGTCCGGTAGCCGTAGCTGATCTTGTTCGCTAGTTGGTAAACATGTCCTTGCCCAGCCTGCAACAGCTAAAGTAAATGCAAAAAACAATTCCTCGTTAGGCCCAACTCGATGGTTCTCCGGCTAGCCGCGTAAATCGCCGCCTCCAGCTCCAAAAACGCAGTCAGCTCTTCATCCGCTCGCACAACGAACCGGAGAAAGAATCTTCCCGGCTACGCTGCATGGGAGATTCACCCAGTGATGAAACTGGAAATTCTCTGAAAGCCGTTTTCGAGTCTTGCTGCTGTCGCACTTAACCGCTAACAGCCGCCGAAGGTTTGCCTCCAAGGCTTTGCAAGAGCGCCGGGAGAAGATTAGCCAAGCCCTGCTGGTGATCCGCAGTAGGGTCAACCTTTCCTTCTGGCGTAAGTTTGTCGACGACCTTTGGCAGGTATTCGGCCAGAAAATGCGAGGCTTGGGCGGGATCGACGCCAAGCTTTGCAGCGAGAGCATTGACATCGTCGGAACCAAGGACTTTTTGAACTTGGCCGCCAGAAATCGGCTGGTTTTCTCCCATGCCGACCCAGGAGGAAAATGTGTCCCCCTGGCCGCTCTGCGAGAATTTGTTCGCCAGACCTTGCAGTCCTCCGCTCTGTGCGAGGAGGCCACCAAGAATCCCGATGAGCTGACTCGCGCCGCCAGACGAATCAGTTTTTCCGGACATTGCACCGAGTATCGAGTCGAGTAATCCCATAAGTTTTGTGTTCTATTGGTTTGTTGTTTAGGAGTGAAGATTGCGTTTTAGTCAGCCCGTCGCTCGGCCGACGTTATCAACGATGCTTTTAACAGCGTCCCCCACAGCCATCTATTAGACCTTAGTCCTATGTCTTGAGGAGCCGCAAAGGTCCGGGATCTAATTCACCGCAAGGCGACGGAAAATCTCCGCCGCCCGTGAGGACGATTCGCCGCACGTACGGGTGGCGACTTCGAGTTCAACAAACGCAGTCAGCAATTCATCCGCGTGCACAACGAAACGCTTTCCGTCGCCACGATGTGCGTCAACAATCCAGATTGTTCGCACTCTGAATCAATGGCTGAGACGTAGCCCAAGCTCCAACCGGCTTTCTTGAGATTACAGGCGATTGTTTCCCAGTACTTCACGCAGCAAGAATCGCAGTTATCTCCTCGATTCGTTTAAGAAGTTTAACTCACCACGACGTTGGGCCAGCAGCGGAATTGGCTTCTTCTCGCCGGTAGTGTTGGTAGCCGAGGCGGCCTCGGGTCAGGGCGATCACCAGCAACGCCACCGCCCCGCAGCCGGTTAGCATTGGCAAAGTGCTGCCGTAGTCAGTCACGATAGGGGCGGTAAAGAGCAGATTCAGGATCACAAAAGTGAAGTCAAAAGTCGCGTGCACCAGGATGGCCATGAGTACGCTGCCTTTCGTGTTATTGAAGACCCACGTCATGACGATGGTCAACGGGATGGCCGCAAGGACAAACATGCCGACGTTGAGAAGGGTGGGCGGGAAACTCCAAGCCGGAACCCAGAAAAACGGCAGGTGCCACAATGCCCAAAGTGGCCCGAGGATCAGGCTCGCGACCAAAGGACCGTGCAGCCGCTGCAGACGAGGCAGCGCGAAGCCGCGCCAGCCGGGCTCTTCGCCCAACGGACCGTGGAAAAATACATAAACGACTTGGCCGAGCCAGGGAAGGGCGACCAGGGAACCAAGTCCTTTAAACGATGCCATGGCTCCTGGCAGGACAATCACGCCGAGCACTAAGATCATGGGGACGCCGATCAGGGCGAACAGGTACCACCCAAGCCCCACCCGCCACAGCGCGCACCGGCGCAGCAAGCGGCCTATGCCCGCCCTCCCTTCGGTTATGCCCGTCATGATGAACGCCGATAAGAATGGGCCCACAAAGGAAGCGACGACGACAGACGCAGAGGCCCCTATCGGACTATGAAACGACAAAAGGCAGGCACCATCTTTGGAAAGCGCCAGGGGCACCCATACGAGCCATGCGAAACCGTAGGCGATAAGGAAGTAGAACGTCAGCGGATAGCGGGCGAGCAGGCCCTGTCCAGCGGCGCCCGGCCGTTGGGCGACGTTATCAGCGGTGGTCATGTAGATACTCCCTTTCTTAGAGCGTCGGAAGCGTAACTACCACCGAATAGTTCGGGATACTCCACAGTATATTCCATTCCGCTCGGATTCTGCCTCTTTTACGCTCCACACGGCAATGACAAAGTGATATGTACGGGCGCAATGAACTATCCGATAACACTCATTATTGCCGCGTTGTTTTGCAGCACGGCAGCGGCAGCCCCAGAGCCAGTGACCTGCGATTCGCCGTGCGACTGTCATAATGCTCACGGCGAGGGCCGGTGGTCAGTCAAAACCGATGCCTCGCTTCCGCCGACAGACGCGAGCGCAATTCAAGCCGTCACACCATCCGAAATGTTCGGTTGGCCCGGCCCGGATGCGGCTTTAACGATGCAATCAGAGCGCTCCGGAATCGAAAACAAATGGTTTGCCCTTACAGGCCGCGTTGTCGAACTGAAAGTTGAAGAAGATGACGACTTACATATTGCGCTGCACGATGTAACTGGTGACAAGCCCGGAGTCGTTGTCTGTGAAGTACCTGCAAAACCGCAGTGATGTGAAATTCGCACAACAGTTTTTAGTTGGACTCCCACACGGTTTCCTTTTCACACCGGCACTGCGAAGAAGCTGACCTTCGGTCAATCTCCTAGAATTACAGTTATTGGGAAAGCGTTCTGGGACGTAGGCCATGCACCGAAAGATCAAAGCAACCGTCGAAAGTACATGCCGGACTACGCTGTTTGGGAAATTCATCCAGTGATGAAGCTGCTGGTTCAGTGATTCGCCCCCAAAACGTGGCTTGCCATCCTGCCGCCTTTTAACGGACACTTCCCTCTATGGAGGTGGAAATAGACGACAAAATGCCGTCTAATTCTAGTTAGACCATGCCGTGAATTGGGAAGCGATTAGTGCAATCGGCCAAATCGTCGGCGCAATTGGCGTCGTCGTTTCTCTGATTTATGTGGCGACGGAAGTCCGCAACAGTGCTCGCGCGACGCAACTAGCTTCGAGGCGTTCGATATCAGAAATCTTCACTCTGTTGTCTCGACAACTCGCAGAGCATCCGGATTTAAGAGAATTGTATTATCGCGGTCTCCACGACTTCGAATCTCTCGAAGGCACCGATCTCGTAGGCTTCGCTCAGGTCATGCTCCAGCTGTTTCGAGCCTACGAGGAGGCCTATTATGGACACTTGGAGGGGGATGTGGATCCACGTCTGTGGCGTGGGTGGGAAGCGGCCATGCGCGATATCAACGGATATCCTGGAGTTCAAGCTTATTGGCGTTCACGCTCGCATTGGTACAGTGAGGAGTTCGCGAAGTACATTAATCAGCTACAGCAGACAGCCAAGCCTCCGAGGTTGTATCGCGAACCAAGTCCAGATCAATGATCTAACCAATCGATGAAGCCAACCGCCTCATTTGGAAGCAACCTCAGTGTGTTTGTCACGACACCCTGCCGTGGCTTATCTCTGTCTCGTTAGACCTCATCGCGACTGTATTGACAAGCCAGCATGGATATTCAGCTCCTCCTCGTTCCCTACGACACCGCTCGGCGTCAATGGCGCAGCGGTGCCGGTCCTGAGCACTTGCTCCAGGCCGGGCTTACTACACATCTCCAGGGTCGGGGACATTCCGTTGCGGACATTCAAGTGATTGAGGCTGACCCTGATCAGCCGCCAACGGAGATTGGCACTGCCTTTGAACTCATGCGGCGCGTTGCTGTCGCGGTACGCACAGTCCGCGCTGCCGGTCAGTTCCCAGTAGTCCTGAGCGGGAATTGCAACTCGGCGGTCGGAACCCTTAGTGGTCTGACGCCGGCGCGCCGGGCCGTTTTCTGGTTCGATGCCCATGGAGATTGTAATACCCCGGACACAACCGCCACCGGCTTCCTCGATGGCATGGGTCTCGCCACGGTCTTGGGGCTATGTTGGCATCAACTCGCAGCCTCGGTACCCGGATATCACCCGGTTTCACCCGAGGTCACATTTCTGCTCGGGGCACGTGATCTTGATCCGCCAGAGGATGAATTCCTCGCGGGATCGGCAATTACGTCAGCTCCTGTTTCTCAGATCCCTGCCCGCCTCCCGGAGCTTTTGGCCAGAGTTGAGTTAGACGATGCTCTCGGCTACATCCATCTTGACCTCGATGTACTTGACCCGCGGGTAGGCCAGGCAAACTCACTTCCCGTCCGTGGTGGGCTGTCAGTCGAGCAACTAACCGCTGCCATTGCAGCCATTCGCTCGCGGACCCAACTAGGCGCAGCCGCTATCACCTCGTATGCGCCCGAATTTGATGTCCAGCAGGGCGTCTGCCGGGCAGCGTTCGCAGCGCTTGACGCTATTCTTGCCGACGGGGCCTAACCAGACGATGCAGCGAACCGCTGACCCGGCGCGATGACTAACTCACAACACGTTTACGAAGTCCGACCGCGCAAAGATCATCGTGGCGTGGACCTAGTCCAATACGCTGCCATTCGGTCGGCTGTGGTACGGTGAACCAAACGCAGCCAGCAACGCAGTTGATTACGCAAAGTTTTTCAGCCGATCACATCATGCTGTGATTCGCGTTTACGATGAATCTGGCAACGTGATCCAGACGCACGAGCACGCGGGCGAGTTCAAAGGGGATTTTGTGACGCGGCTAGGGAAGCGGCACGCGCGGGGGGGAGCCTGAATCCGGTTACTGCCTAATCAATTCGCGGGCTTCGTCTGCGATTCTGTTCGCGTCGTCGATTCAATTCTTGCTAATGTTGAATTTCACTTTTACCGTAAAAACTATGGCCGACGTCGCAAACAAATACGCCGAAAACGTAGCGGGGGCATTCTACGTCGATGATCAATGCATCGACTGCGATTTGTGTCGCGAAACGGCACCGGCCAGTTTCAAACGCAACGACGACGGGGGTCATACCTACGTTTACAAGCAACCGGAGACTCCTGAGGAGGAAGCGCTCTGCAAAGAAGCGATGGAAGGTTGCCCGGTCGAAGCGATTGGCAATGACGGCGCAATCATACTCGCGCCTCTTCGCGCGTAGCTTTTGAAAAATGGCGGCCTGAAAAGGGAAGGCCGCGCCCAGACAGAAAAGCAAGGCCCTTCGGTATCGGAAGCGGGCAACGTGATTGAGACGCACGAGCACGCGGGCAAGTTCAAGGAGTGGTAGGTTCAACGCTCCGGGCGATCGGACCAGCCCGCGTGTTTCACGAGCGGGGCGTCAGTTGTTGCCTTGGCCGGCTGCGGTCGTCGCTTCCATCACGCGGTCGAGGCTGAAGCTGCCGGGCTTCGGGCGTGGGTCGTTTATCACACGTTATCCAAAATGCGCTTAAAAAACTTGGTCGGTCGATAAAATGGTGGATAAAGACAGTAGCTGCATGAAGCACCTTCACTGAACTGAATCGCCTGCGAACGTTTATGAACGATTGGAAGCTGCTCGTAATTCTCGCGGCAATTGGACTCTCGTGGTTCTTTCTCCGGAAATACATAGGGGCAAAGGCAGAGAACCTCGCACAGAAGGAAGATTTGCGAGCTTTAACAGACATCGTTGAGGGCGTCCGAGCGCAATTTGAGAGGGCCAATCTGGTTCACAGAGTTCAATTCGAAGCGGAATTTAGGGCCTGCCAAGACGTGTGGCGCGAGGCGAATAATACGCACCGGGAATTTATCCGACTTAATCGCATTGCTTTCGGTAAACCTACACCCTTTCAGCGCGGGGAATTTATAAATGCGCAGCAAGCGTTCGCAGACGCTTTGGAGGCGGGGAAACCCTTTATGAACCAAACGGTATGGAAAGCGTTCTTCGAATTCGAAAATTCAATAATCGTGTGGAAAGACGTTGAGATGATCCCGAAGGAATCCATAAAGGAATCTCGCGAAGAAGCTCGACTAGGCTTGGAGCGTTGCGCCGAAGAAATCAGGAAACGGTTTTCCGAGTTGCTCGTGGTGTGACTGGTTACCCCAGCGAAAATGCACCTGTACGAGATTCGCCCGCGCAAAGACAAAACGCGGCGTTGATCTGATTTCCGATGCGCTGCCATTCGGTCGCCTGTGGTATGCAGGGCCGGAAGCCGCGAGCAATGCAATCGGCTATGCGATGCACCGCAGCCGTTCACACGATGCTGTAATTCGCGTTTACGATGCGGCTGGCAACGTGATCGAAACGCACGAGCAAACGTAGACTTTGACGGTTGCGTTGCCTTCTTTGATAATTTTCATTCTGTATGACAATTTGATGACGGGTTCGGCACGAGCAGTACTCTGGACGATCTCCCGCTGCGAGGGCGGAATAGGGCCATCCCAAAATGCCAAACGAAAAATTCAGCGATCTGGCGGATCGGATTCGTCGCTACCAAGATGACTTCGCGAAACAAGCGAAAGAACTCTCCGAGCTGAGGTCGGAATTGGCGCGTCTCAAGCAAATTATGGGCACTGTAAGGGAAGCCCTGCGATGTATTGATACTTATTCTTACAAAGGCGGAATGACCAGTGACGCGGAAAAGAAAGCGCATGCGCAACTCGCAGAGTTTATGACTAAAGGTTTCTGAAAGTTTTTTTCGCCCAGCGCTAGGCTCGCGCCCCTACCGCTGAAATGAGCAATTTTGCACAAAAACGAAGTCACGGTTTTTTGTAGGGCTTCTT
>QHNR01000091.1 GCA_003218475.1 Verrucomicrobiota bacterium
CGCCGCCCATCCAGCAGCGTTCTTTCTGGTCGCCGGTTATTCCGAATCACTATTTTTGATGACACTGCTTGGCTTTATCTATTGGAGCACTGCGGAAGGGAGGTCCGCGAAATTTTGGGCAGCGGCGCACGGTATCGTGATGTCGGCAACGCGAATTGTTGGACTTGTATGCGCCGCTTTTCCGGTGGTGCGCTCGGCATTTGAAACTGGGTGGCGCAGTTTGTTTGAGCCACGCGAGTGGCTTCGGAAGAATAGCGCAGCGATCGGTATGACTCTGATCGCGGCGTGCGGCGCCGTCGGATTCTTCGTTTACTCTCAACTCCGCTGGGGTCAATGGAACATCTATATGCTCACACAGGCAGCCGGCTGGGGGATTGTTCCCGATTATTTGGCGGTGTTTAAGCCTGGCAGTTATCGCTGGCTAGTTCCGGCTCTGAATAATCCGACGGAAGCGAGCCAAATATCGATGACGCTGGGCGCTCTGCTTCTCGTCAGCATCGCGCTTTGCGAACTGCTTCCAGCGATTCTACGTCGAGCGGGGCTGCCGACGCGCATTGGGATCTATTTCTGCGCGGCTGCGATCTACTACCTCTCCGTCAGCGGAGTCGCCTGCGTCGATATGGAAAGCATGCTTCGCTACGAGTTTGCCGTCCACGCTTTGATCGTGCTGGCGTTTTTGAATTTTCTGCGTCAATTTCGCACGCCGCCGATGTTTGCGGGGGCTTTCGGCATCGCGGCAGTAGCGTTGCTCAGCGCTGCTGGGTTATGCGTACAGGGCTGGTACGTTTGGAATTTCATGCGGGGCAACTGGGTTGCGTAATAAAAGATGAAAACAAAAGTCGCCATTATCGGTGCGGGACCGGCAGGTCTCACGGCTGGCTATCTTCTCTCAAAAGAGTCGGTAGATGTCGTTGTCTTGGAAGCGGATCCTGTTTACGTGGGCGGAATTTCCCGCACCGTCACCTATAAGGGTTTTCATTTCGATATCGGCGGCCACCGATTCTTCTCCAAATCCAAAGCAGTGGAGGATCTGTGGACAGAAATTTTGCCAAATGACATGCTCGTGCGGCCGCGTTCGTCGCGCATTTTTTACGGCGGCAAGTTTTATTCGTACCCGCTGAAGCCGTTTGAAGCGCTGCTGAAGCTGGGTGTTTTCAAATCGACTCTGTGCGTGCTTTCCTGGTTAAAAGCACGTCTGTTTCCCGTGCGGAACCCACGGAATTTCGAAGAGTGGGTGAGCAACCAATTCGGCAAACGGCTCTTCAACACATTCTTCAAAAGCTACACCGAAAAAGTTTGGGGAATGAGCTGCAAAGAAATCTCTGCAGACTGGGCCGCACAGCGGATCAGAGGACTTTCGCTGGGCAGCGCGATCAAGAACGCGCTCATTCCGCAGCGGTACAATGGCGATCGCCGCAAAGTCATCAAGACGCTGATCAATTCGTTCCGTTACCCGCGTAGAGGTCCCGGCATGATGTGGGAGGCATGCGCAGAAAAGATGAAGGCGCTAGGCGGAAGGCTGGAAATGGGCCGCAGAGTGACTCGGTGTTCTTACGACGAAACATCCGGCAATTGGATGGTTGAATACAAAGATCAACGCGGGGAAGCCCAAACCATCGAGGCGGAACACGTCATTTCATCTGCGCCGATGCGCCCCCTGGTGTGCGGCCTATCGCCTGCTGTTAGTGAGCGAACTAAACGCGCAGCCGAAAGTCTCAGGTACCGCGACTTCCTCACTGTGATGTTGATTTTGAAAGATCGAAAGATGTTCGATGACAACTGGATCTATATTCACGATCCAAGTGTGAAGGTCGGGCGCGTCCAAAACTTCCGTTCCTGGTCACCGGAGATGGTGCCCGAACAGGATAAGGTCTGCTACGGTCTCGAGTATTTCTGCTTCGAACACGATGGTCTGTGGAACTCGAGCGACAGTGATTTGATTGAACTGGCCGAACGCGAACTGATTCAGATCGGTCTAGCAAAGAAAGGTGATTTTGTTGATGGCTGCGTAGTTCGACAGAAGAAAGCGTATCCGGTTTACGACGATGATTACGCGCGGCACGTCGCCACTGTTCGCGAGGAACTAGACCATCGTTATCCGAACCTGCATCTCGTCGGCCGCAATGGCATGCACAAATACAACAATCAGGACCACGCCATGATGACGGCAATGTTGGGCGTGGAAAATATTCTGGCCGACACAAAGCTTTACGATCTCTGGCAGGTAAACAGCGATGCCGAATACCACGAACAAGGTGCCGCGGCGGCAAGGGAAACAAATGGCAGCGCGTTGCGCCTCGTTCCGACACGCGTGGTGGCCGCCCCCGAGCTCGCGCCTGAAGGGTAGCGCGTTCACGAGCGCGAATTGCACATTCTGGAGAGCACAGGCTGCCAGCCTGTTGTCGTCGGCAGCCCGAACGTGCGAAGTGGCTTTTCGGAAGGCTGCCGCAAAGGCAGGCTAGCAGCCTGTGCTCCCCGCAGTGGTCCTCTGTATTGCGAATCTGTGGTTTAGGATTCCAAGTGAAGTCGAGGAATGCCTAACTATTTTTTCCATCAAAGTCTTCGACCAGCGGACAGGAACAAAACAGATTGCGGTCGCCATAAACGTTGTCGATGCGCGCGACGGCGGGCCAGAATTTGTGTTCGCGCGTCCAAGGCGCGGGAAAAGCTGCTTCTTCGCGTGAATAAGGGCGGTCCCATTTGTCGGACGCGACTTGTCGCGCCGTGTGAGGCGCGTTCTTGAGCACGTTATTTTGGCGATCTTGTCTTCCGGTCGCGATTGATTGCATCTCCGCGTGGATCGAGATCATTGCGTCGCAGAATCGATCGAGTTCATGCTTCGGTTCGCTTTCGGTCGGTTCGATCATCATTGTTCCGGCGACCGGCCAGGAAACCGTCGGCGCGTGAAAGCCGTAATCCATCAAACGCTTTGCCACATCTTCGACTTCGATGCCGGCATTTTTCCATTGGCGAAGATCGATGATGCATTCGTGCGCGACGAGGCCGTGTTTACCTTTAAAAAGCACCGGAAAGAAGCGGTCGAGCCGCTTTGCGACGTAGTTCGCGTTTAGAATCGCAACCTCGCTCGCCCGTTTCAATCCCTCGGCGCCCATCATGCGGATGTACATCCACGTGATTGTCAGGATGCTGGCGCTGCCGTAAGGGGCGGCTGCGATATTGCCTGCTTTGCCGCCACCGGAATGATAGTTTAATCCATTGCCATAGGGCGGTCGTTTTCCACGATCGCCTTCCCCGAAAAGAATTTTGCCTGTTATCGGATCGAGAATGAATTCCCGCGGCAGAAATGGCGCAAGATGTTTGGCCACGCCGATCGGTCCCACACCCGGACCGCCGCCACCGTGCGGGATGCAAAATGTTTTGTGCAAATTCAAATGGCAAACGTCCGCGCCGTAATCACCGGGGCGGCAAAGACCGACCTGCGCATTCATGTTCGCGCCGTCCATGTAAACCTGTCCGCCGTGCGCGTGCACGATGTCGCAGATTTCGCGGATCGTTGGCTCGAAAACGCCGTGCGTTGATGGATAGGTGACCATCAGTGCGGCGAGGTCGCGCGTGTGTTGGTCTGCTTTGGCGCGCAGATCGGCGAGATCGATATCGCCATCTTTCAAACATGCGACCGAAACAACTTTGAACCCGGCCATGATCGCACTGGCTGGATTCGTTCCATGCGCCGAAGTTGGGATCAGACAAACGTTACGATGCGCTTCACCACGCGATGCGTGATACTCCCGGATCGCGAGCAGACCTGCGAATTCACCTTGCGATCCAGCATTGGGCTGCAATGAAATAGCGGCGAACCCGGTAATCTCGGCTAGCCACTCCTCGAGCTGCTGGCAAATTTCCTTGTAGCCTGCCGTTTGATCGGGAGGCGCGAAAGGATGCAGCTTGGAAATCTCGGGCCACGAGATCGGAAACATCTCCGCGGTGGCGTTGAGTTTCATTGTGCATGAGCCGAGCGGAATCATCGACGTGGTCAGCGACAGATCGCGCGACTCAAGCTTCTTGAGGTAACGCAGCATTTCTGTCTCGGTATCGTGCGTGTTGAAGATCGGATGTGTGAGGAACTGGGAATTGCGCAATACGGAATGCGGAATGCGGATTGGCGGCTCTCCTAATTCTTCATCGGCAAAATCGCGGACAGTCGTGCCGCGAAAGATCGACATTAGCAGTTCGATGTCTCGCGGTGTCGTCGTTTCGTCGAATGAAATGCCGACCGCGCACGGGCCGAACGCGCGCAGGTTGCAGCCGGCTTTTGCAGCGTGCTCCAAGATGACTTCGCTTGATTCAACTTCCACCCGAATTGTGTCGAAGAAATTTTTGTGCGCAATTGTGCAGCCGAGGGCCTGCAGACCGTCTGCGAGTTGGCTCGTGAGGCGATGAACGCGCTCGGCGATGGCACGCAGACCTTTCGGCCCATGATAAACCGCATACATTGATGCGATCGCAGCAAGAAGAACCTGCGCCGTGCAGATGTTGCTGGTCGCTTTATCGCGACGGATGTGTTGCTCTCGTGTTTGCAACGCAAGGCGGTAAGCCGGCCGGCCTTCAGCGTCGTGTGACACCCCAACGAGCCGGCCGGGCATGTGACGCTTGAATTGATCGCGCGTAGCAAAGTATGCCGCGTGCGGGCCGCCAAATCCCAGGGGAACGCCCAATCGCTGCGTATTCCCGACCGCGACATCGGCGCCGAACTCGCCCGGCGGTTTCAGTAATGTCAGCCCTAAAATGTCCGTCGCGACAACAACAAGTGCACCGGTATCATGCGCTTGCCTGACAAATTTGGCGTAATCGTAAATCACGCCATCGGTGGCGGGATACTGAATGAGAGCGCCGAAAATCGTGTCGTTGAATTGAAAACGCGAGTAATCGCTGGTCTTGATCTCAATGCCGAGCGGCTTCGCGCGTGTCTGAACGACGGCGATTGTTTGTGGGTGACAATTATCGGCGACAAAGAACACTTTCCGGTTTGGAACGGCGGCGTGACAAAGCGACATCGCTTCCGCGGCAGCTGTGGCTTCGTCCAACAGTGACGCGTTCGCGATGTCGAGTGCCGTCAGGTCGATGATCATCTGCTGAAAATTGAGTAGCGCTTCGAGCCGGCCCTGCGCGATTTCGGCCTGATACGGCGTGTAAGCGGTGTACCAGCCAGGATTTTCGAGAATGTTTCGCTGGATAACCGGTGGCGTAATGCAGTCGTAGTAACCGGCGCCAATAAACGAGCGAGCCACCTTGTTCTTCCTGGAAATCGCGCGGAGTTCAGCGAGCGCTTCGGCTTCCGATTTCGCTTCGGGCAACTTAAGTTGCCGATCCAGGCGAATGTTTTTTGGAACAGCGGCGTCAATCAGCGAATCGAGATTCTCGAAGCCGACCTCTCCCAGCATCTGGGCTACTTCCGCTTCGCTCGGGCCGATGTGGCGACGCGCGAATGAATTCAGATCGACATTTTGTTCGCGCGTCTGCATTGGAGGAGATTACGGATCGTGACGCGCGCTTCAACTTTGCAAATGTGGGAGGGACCTCAGTGTCCCGACGAGTTCGCAGCACCAAGGCTGCTCCCACATTGAATTAGTTCGCGTCGTATGTTTCAACACCGCGGCTTTTCAGTAGCGCGCGCAGTTCGGCGAGATGTTTATGATCCCGCGTTTCGACTGTGCATAGAACGTTCACGGCCGAGACATCCGAGCTGGCAAAAGCGCGATCGTGCACCACTTGCTTGATGCTTGCCCCGGTCGAAGCGATTTGCGCAGCCAAATCTGCGAGGCCGCCGGGACGATCGCTGATCACCGCAGTGAATCGGCCAAGGCGACCGTCCGCGACCAAACCGCTCTCAATCACGCGGCTGAGCACGTTCGGATCAATGTTGCCGCCGCAAAGCAAGAGAACCACACGCTTTCCGCGAAGCTCCTTCAATTTTCCGGACATGCACGCGGCGAGCGTCGCGGCAGCCGCGCCTTCGACGACGCTCTTCTGCAATTCAATCAAGCGCAGGATCGCCAGCGCGATCTGTTCCTCATTGACGATCACGACGAGATCGACAAGCGGTCTTGCGATCTGAAATGCATTCGAACCGACCTTTGGAATTGCGAGGCCGTCCGCGAGCGTCGGACGCATATCAATTTTCGTTGGTTTACCTGTTTCGAGTGCTGCTGAAAAGCTCGCGACATTTTC
>QHNR01000096.1 GCA_003218475.1 Verrucomicrobiota bacterium
TGTCACGCGGACGCGCACAAATTTCTTCAGTTCCGGCACCCAAATTCGCTGGCGTCGCAAATTTGGCGCGAAAATGCGCGGCACCATTTTCGTCACGTGCCGGCCTACGCCGCCTTTTTTCTTGGCCAGACCACGGCGATGAATGACGCTGCCATGCATGGCCCTGGATCCTGTAATATCACAAATTCTTGACATAAGCTGAGCCCAACGCGGCCGCGTAAGCTGCCGTGCGAAGGTCAGCGCGTCAAGTGGATCGCAGACGCAAAGAGCGTATCGCCACCAGCGATAAGTGATTGGTTGAACGCGCCATCGCCGTTCATAGTCAAACTTAGCTCGCACAAGAAGTAATCGAGTTTGCGAGATTGATATCGCACTAATGCACAAAAATAATCACAAACTGCGGATAGGCATCATCGGGGCAGGCAACATAGTTCGTACCCGCCATTTGCCCGCTCTCAAGAAGCACCCGGAGGTCGAGATTGTCGCCGTCTCTAATTTGACCTACGAAAGCGCGGAAAATTTTTGCAGCGAAAATCTGCCGGAAACAACACCGATTAAGAATTGGCCGGACTTGGTGGCGCTGCCGGACATCGACGTTGTTTGGATCGGCACGCCGCCTTACATGCATTCGGCGGTGACAATCTCCGCGCTTGAGGCCGGTAAACACGTCTTTTGTCAGGCGCGCATGTCGATGGATTTGGCCGAAGCCGAAGAGATGCTCGCGGCATCGAAACGTTACCCTGAGCTGGTGACGATGCTTTGCCCGCCGCCATTCGGATTGCGGGCGGATTTGCTGGTCAAAAAGATCTTGGCGGAAAATTACATCGGCCGACCTCATCATGTGCGGCTACAAAGTTTCACCGGCAATTATTTGGACCCGGATGCTCCGGCGCATTGGCGGCAAAAGATCGAGATCAGCGGACTCAACACACTGACCCTCGGAATTTACGTGGAGGTATTGCAACGCTGGATCGGTGATATCACTGGCGTGTTCGCGCGCGGCAAAATTATTGATCCGATTCGCGAAGGTTACGAAGTGATCGTTCCTGATTTGCTTACCGTTCTGTGCAGTTTCGAAAATGGCGCCGAAGGCGTCCTGGAGTTTAGCGGTATCAACGCATTAACGTCGGGCGATCGGCTGGAAATTTACGGTAGCGCCGGCGCGCTCGTGTACGATTTCACTTCCGACGTGGTGCAAGCGGGAAAGCTCGGAGATCGAGCGCTGCACGTGGTCGATATTCCCCCAGAATTGGAGGGTGAATGGCAGGTGGAAGAAGATTTTCTGGCGGCGGTGAAGTCAAAAGGACGTGTACGTCCACATCCGAACTTCGAAGACGGCGTGCGATACATGCGCGTCGTCCAAGCTGTCGCTGATTCTCGTGCGCGGAATGAATGGGTAGCGATTGCAGGCTGAATCCAAGAAGCCGCCATTCAAGGTGTTATCGCGTTTCCTACGAGAAATCTTCTGACCACCAGTGCCCACACTAGCAGCGTGACAAGTTGGTACCACGCGAAGAACCGATCGTAACCGCGTCGGCCGGCAATGAGACCGCCGCCGGCAAGTAGCGCGTATTGACCGACGAACGGCACGTACCATATCGGCTGGAAAAGTTCGCCATGAACTGCCGTTTGCGCGATGTCGAGGAAACACATCGCGATGAAAATGGAGTAATAACCCGCTCGGTTTCGTTCGAAGCGGCCCTGGTGTTCTTCCTCCTCCGACAAGTCGGGAGGGTAAAGAAAAACTGTAAGCAGATACAGCGCGACGGTCCAAGCGGTCAGCACCAGGAATTTGTCGAAAGTCCAGTTGACCTCAGTGTTCCACCTGAATGTTACCCACCACTGCAAAACCAGCAGCAGCAAGGTCGCGACGGTAAGGACAATGTGGACCTCATCGAGCGGGTTTTCTCTGCGCCGGTAAAACGCGCGCCCAGCTCCCGCGAGCAGATTAGTTACCCCGAGGCCGATGATGATCGACATCAGCGCCGCGATGAACTCGAAGCTGCTCATGAGGTTCTGTGCGTTCTGCATGACGTGCCGAGGTTAATGGGGATCGAACCCGAAAATCTAGTGGCAAATGGGTGGATCTACAGTAGCGCTCGCGTCATTTATGGCGTGCGAGGAGCTCGCTTTGCCAATAGCCAATCGAGTCCGTTGTTCAGATTGGCGAGCGCTGTGCTTTCGATCGGATCGTTGTGGTAGGCGCCAGGCAGTTGAATTACGCGCTTTTCTCCGGCGTAGGCGTTTACAACTAATCTGTGGTAACGAGGCGGAACCACTTCATCCTTTTCCGCGAGCAGGAAGATCGCAGGCGCGCGAATAGCCTTCGCGTTTGCGATACTATCGAGGTCTCGTGGAATCTGCAACGCAACCGGACCCGCCAGCAGCCACAGATTCCACCAGCCGAATCGAAGCAGAATGATTTGGCGCAGCGGCACAGGATTATGCAAAATCAATCCGGCGACCGCGCGCTGCGCAGTCACGTGCAGCGCTGCGGTTGCGCCGATGCTTGTGCCGAAAGCGACAATTGGTCGATCGTCTGCGTGACGTTTTAGTTCATCAAAGGTTGCAAGCGCGGCCGGTCCAATCCGCGATAGTCGCGCCGGTCCAGTGCTGCCGCCGAATCCGGGATAGTTCATTCCCCAGATCTCAACTGCGCGATCGCTCCACATATCGGTCTCTTCGGCCGCCCAGCGATCAGCGCGATCCGCGTTGCCGTAAAAACGCAAAATGAAAATATCTGCGCGGCCTTGTTGTTGCGCGCGATGTGATTTTGCCGTCCAAACTTCCAACTCGCCGTTTTGAAATGGAATAGTTTTGCGAGAGGCGCTGCCTGCGTCGATCGGCGCCCTCGTTGGAAAAAGAACCAAATGATCCGGCAAATGACCGAAAAACATGAGCAGAAAATATACCCCGCCAATTACCAGCAATCGCGAAGACCAGCGAATTTTAGGGCGCCACATCTATTGAGCCCACGAAACACACGAATAATCAAAAAATTCTAGAATGACGAAGCACAAATGACGAATGACCAACCAAGCCCGAATGCTGAAATAACGAACTAGCACTCTCCATCTGTTTCTGGCATTCAAAATTTCGTCATTCCTTCGTCATTGGGCATTCGACATTCGTCATTTCTTCGCCTTCTTGATTTCCCATTCGAGCAAGACAAGGCCCTACGGGGCTGATGCAATCGTCGATTTCGTTGCACTGCTTTTCTCAGCGGCCCCGAGGAATCGCTGATACAAGAACGATGCAAGAATTGCGATAACAGCGACAACGACGAACGCGCCGATGCGATAAAGTTGATCGAGCCGCGAAAGGTCGTGGAAGAAAAGTTTTATGACGGTGATGCCGAGCAAGCCGAGACCCACGTAGCGCACAGGTGCAACTTGCTTCCGCATGCCAACGATAAGCATCAATAGCGCGAACAATGCCCAGGCGATGCTATAGCTCATATCGCGCGCGAAATTTCCTGAAAATTGAAACGTCACCGCGGCGGCGCCCGGTGTGCTGAAGTAATCGGCGATCTCAATGTTCACGATTAAAAAGGCGAGCACGGTGCCGAGGGTGTAAAGCAACGGCCGCGAATTGTGCCCGAGCACGCGATGGCGTGGCGGGGCCAGCAATCGCGCCGCGGCAAACAAACACACCGTGGCGATGCCGTAGGTGTAAAGATACCAATTAAAAATCGGGAACGTGGCGCGCGGATGATAACTGAGCACGGCCGGATTGAGCGCAAGGCGCGCGAATACGACGATGAGCAAACCGACGCCCGCCAAGCGCAGTCCCGCGTGCGGAACACGATGAAACAGCCAGCAAAGCGCAGCGCCTTCCAACGCCCAGCCCACTGTGATCCATTGTCGATCGAGCTGGATTGGGAAAATCAGCGTGATGAAGAACAGCGCTGCACCGCCGAAGAGCGCGAGTTGTGCATTTCGAGCCGGGCTGGTGAGCGGCGTGCGTTTGAGCAGCACAGCAAGCCCCAGAAGCGACGGCACCCCAAACGCCGCGGGTACCACGCCAGGAATACCGCTCGGATAAGCGCTGCGAATGAGTTGATACACCAGATAAAAGTGTAACGGTCCAGCCAGCGCGGCGGTGGCCCACAGCGCAGTTTTTCCGGCAAACTTCCGATGGAAAATGAAGGGAAAGACGCTGAACACCGCGTAAAACCCGAGGTACCAAACCAGCGGTACCATGGCGTGCGTCGGATCGAAATGCTGGATGTGCCACGCGTGTTCCAACGCGAGCACGCAGGCAAGCCCGACCGCCGGCAGCACGTCGAGCAAAAGAATTGCGCTCATGCCGAGAAGCAGAATCACCAGCAACAACGCGAGCGCGAAGACCGCGGACGGATTCACAAGTGGCAACCGCAACGTTACCATGATGAGCAGCAGAAAGGGCAGCGCGGCCGACAACGCTGGAAGTTGCACAGAGAGATTTCCTGGATCAGTGATGTCGCCGAAGAGTTTTGGTGCGCGCGTCCCGGGCGTGATTGAACGGCGGCTCGCCCAACTTGCGGCAACCATGAAGAAAATCGCGAACGCAGCGAGGATGAACAGCGACGTTGGCAAGCCGGTGAGTTCACTCGGAATCCGCAGCAGCCACCCGCCCATCGCGATCAGCGTCAGCAAAAGCACAGCGAGAATCGGAAGCAGCGTGGCAGTTACCAGCGCGAGAACAATTGCGAGAAGATCGACAATCAACACGAACGGCCAGATGAGAATCGAAAGCTCGGTGAGCTGGAAGATCGGCATCAACACTAGCAGGAGCGCGAAGGCCGGAAATGCGTGGCTCCACCACGGGATTTTGTCCTTGCGCAGGCGGTGCAGCACAAGCGGCGTAGCGGAATGAAACAGCGCGAAGATGAAATAGAATGCCAGCGCGGTGTAAAGATTCTTCGTAGTGAGATGATAGGTCGTCCACGTGGCGAGCAGGATAAATGCCGCCAGACCGGCGAGCGCATCAACAATAACCAGCTTGGTTTCGAGCAACATGAGCGCGAGCACGCCAAGATCGGCAACAAACAAGTAGGTGAACAAAATCGTTGGCCGCTGCGCGATCGTTGGGAATGACAGCAGATAGAAGGCCGAGAAGATCGTGACCGCGGCGAGTCCCAGCGCGCAGGCAAAAAGTTCACGGCTCGTCTTCCCCCTGTGCTTCGACCACGACACCGCCGCGAGAAACAACGCCTGAAATCCGGCAAATACCGCCATGACAACAAGGACTTTGTTTCCAGCGAAATATTTTTCGGGAACAAAGAACGTCGTGACCCAGGCGAATTGAATCAGCGCAGTTCCAACCGCGCCGAGAGTCGGGAGCACATTCCACCGTTGTCGTTGAGCAAGCGCGAGCAGACCGACGTCGAGCAACGCGACATAGCCGAAAAGTCCGAGCGGATAATCCTGACCCGTGGAAAGCAATACCGGCGTGAGAAAACCGCCCGCGATGCCGAGCACAGCGACGACAATCGCATTTAACCGGACGGCGAGCAGAAACGCGACGGCCGTGATCACCGTCATCAACAAAAAGGTTGGAATGAGACCGAAGAATGAGAAGTGACAATAAGATCGGCAGGCGAACGTCACCGCGTAGAGCACAAGGACTCCAGTCGCGCAGAGCGTCTGCGCGGTGACGGCGTTCTCCTTCCGTTTCAGTAGGAGACCGCCAATGAGAAGACCGACGCCAACGACAAACCCGATGGCAACCCGTAGCTCCGGTGGGATGAGATTGTGCTCGAACGAATATTTAACGAAAAACGCTACGCCGAGGAAAAGCGCGAGCCCGCCAATCCACGCGAAGAGCTTCGCGCCCATGAATTGCTCCCAATTAATCGGCGGTCTGCGCGGCGCTGCGATTTGAGGAACGGTTGCTTGCACGAATCTTTCCGGAATTGGCGGCGGCACAGATTCTTTCTCTGACACGGCCGGAGCAGGTGTTGTGATCGGGACCGCTGGCGGGACGGTTTCCGTTGCTGCCACAGTAGCTTGCGACTTCGGGATGGGGGCGGTATCCCGTTCGAAACCGCGCACTTCTTTTTCAAGTGATGACAATCGCGCAGCTAAGTCGTCGAGGGCACGCTTCGCGGTGTTTGCTTTGGCAAGCGCGACAAACGGCAAGACGCAAATCGCAATCAACAAACCGATAGTAAGGAGGATCAGGAGTTCCATTTGTTGGTCAGGTTTGACCCAATATTTGGCCTTGCCGGAGAGGATAACTGCTTTGCGTGGCAGATGTTAATTGATAAAAATTGC
>QHNR01000093.1 GCA_003218475.1 Verrucomicrobiota bacterium
GGGAAGAATTGTTTGAACTCCGAGTAAAGCTGGGCGGCGAGCGTTTTATTGTGCGAAATGACGAGCGTCGGCCGGTCGAGCTTCTGGATTACATTCGCAATGCTGAAAGTCTTACCCGAACCGGTGACGCCGAGCAGCGTCTGATGCCGATTGCCGGCCTCGACGGACTTGATCAGCTTGGCAATCGCCTGTCCCTGATCTCCACGCGGTCTGTAATTAGATTCGAGCTGAAACGGCATCCGACAATTTAGCACAAGATCGGCAGCGCAATCTCGACGTACACGAGGAAACCCGTTTTCCCGCTGTTAGGCTAGATCGACAATTAGCGGGAACACTGAATCCAAACCGATCTTAGCTAAGCTAAAGGGGCGCAATGTTTATTGCGCCGCCGTGGGTGACCACGAGGCATGCCAGCAAGCTACTGCGCAGATGATTCCTAAGGAATCGGGTTGAGGTTGGCGTGGCAAATCCATTGCCAGTCGCGTGCTCCTTTTTTCCAGACACTCAAGCGTGGAGTCGGCTTTGTCGGCAATTGCTCGAGGTCGATCGTCTCCTGCACCGAAATCAGGTAGGTAACCACAATGTTGTCATCGCTCATGGTCGACTTAAAATCGTTAAACTCTACCCGGCCAACATTCAGGTTTTTGAGCAAAGATATTTCGCTGGTCCGGTCGCGCGCTCCATCCGGATGAACGGACTGAAAACCCTCAGCGATTTTACTTTCTACTACGTCCCAATTCTTTGCCTTGATGTCTTCCCACATCTGTTTTTCCATTTTTTCGCCGTTGTTGCTCGTTGAGTTCATTTTAGATCGATACTAGCCGGTCGTTGTTGCTGTCAACCGCCAAATGTGTTGGTTGTCAATCGTGCACGAAATACGAATCTCGGGTGGCTGACTAAGCAGTGAATCTCAAGAAATTTTTTGCCGAGCTAAAGCGGAGAAAAGTTTACACCGTCGCGGTGACGTACGCGGTCGTGGGCTGGCTGCTGATTCAGGTGGTCACTCAGGTTTTTCCGCCTTTTGAAATTCCAAACTGGGCCGAGCGCCTCGTGATACTTGCAATTATCATCGGTTTTCCGATCGCGCTCGTTTTTGCCTGGATCTACGATTTCACGCGTCATGGAATTGTTCGCACAGAAGACGCGCAACCGGAGGCGAAGCTGGACATAATTGAGCCCACGAGCTCGACCGAAAAATCGATCGCCGTTTTGCCTTTCAGCGATTTGAGTCCGCAAAGGGACCACGCCTATTTCGGAGAAGGTATCGCGGAGGAACTTCTTGGAGCGTTGGCCAAAGTTGATGGCTTGCGAGTGGCGGCGCGCCGCTCTTCGTTTTGGTTTAAGGACAGGGAAACCGAACTCGCCGAAATCGCGGCGAAACTAAACGTCGACCATGTGCTCGAGGGCAGTGTTCGGCGCGACGGCAATCGGGTGCGCATCACGGCGGAACTGATCGACGCGTGTGATGGATTTACCATCTGGTCGGAGACGTATGAACGCGAAATGCATGGAATTTTCGCGCTACAGGATGAGATCACGCGTTCCATCGTCGACACGCTCAAACTGAAGCTGGCGATCTCGCTGCCGCCCCCATCTCGCAGCACAGCTGCCTATGATGCTTATCTTGAGGGCCTCTTTTATTCGGACAAGAGCACCGAGGCCGAATTGCGGAAGAGCTTGGAATTTTTCCAGCGGGCGCTGGAACAGGATCCAAAGTTCAGTCGTGCGTGGACGGGGATCGCAAAGGCGTGGTTGTGGCTGGCTGATGCCTTTGTACCCCCCCTCGAAGCCTACGCGAAAGTTCGGGACGCCGCTGTGCATGCGTTACAACTGAACGACCAGGAGGCCGAAGCGCACGTCTACCTTGCAGAAACGAAGCGCATACTGGATTGGGACCTCGACGGCGCGGAAACGGAATTCAATCGCGCGGTCGAGATCGAACCAAATTCGACGCCGTCAAATTACTTCATTGCCGCGTTCTATGCGGTGCGCGGCGATCGCGATAAAGCGCTGACTTATTTGCAACGCACGTCAAAAATCGATCCAGCATCACTTTGGGTGAACAACTTTGCCTGTGAACTCTATCGTTACTTTGGTCTTTACGATGAAGCGATCGCGGCCGGGGAGCGCGCACTCCAGCTTGATCCGACCTTTGCCCACTATGGCGAGCCAGCGCTCGCAGCATTGTATCGCGAGATGGGCCGCTTCGATGATGCAATCGCACTCTACGAAAAGACACGAGAAGTCACTGGGAGGCCAGGATTTGGGCTGGCGATCACCTACGCTCGGATGAGCCGGCGCAAAGAGGCGCTCAGCACGCTCAATGCAGCTATCGCAGGCTGGGGTTATCGGCCGGGTGACGCCATTGCGCACGTGCATGTAACGCTTGGAGCGCATGACGACGCAATTCGCGACCTTGAGCGCGCTTGCGAACAGCGTTCTTCTTCCTTGCACGGCGTTGGCATCGCTCCGGAATTTGTGCCGCTTCGTTCAGACAAACGTTTTAGGTCAATTCTCCAAAGAATCGGACTCGAACCGGAGAAAGTTTTCGCGGCGAGAACGTCTTGATTGTTATTGCACGATGATGTCCCGTCCGTGGCCGTGGGAACGCACTCCATATTTCGCCAAATCCTGTTGTGCTACGTGCATTCCGAAAAGCAGAACCGCAATTAAACCGAAATACAATATCGACATTATCCAGCGCTGGGACGGTGTGACTTCGAAGTAACGCTGTTCTTCTTCGGTTCGTTTACGGAATAGCGAATAGATCCGCGGCAGTGACAAGAGCACAATCAACCAGATAATAAAATTTGGATACTTCCATCCGAACCAAAGAAGCAGGGCGAACCCGGGCAACCAAAGCCAGCGAGACAACGCGGTCACAATGCGTCCGCCATCGAGCATTCCTACCGGCGTCAGGTTAAACAGATTTAGAAAATATCCGAACCACGCGAGGGCGATGAATATCGGCGCGGCGAACATTTCACCCAGGACGTTGCAGACCAATGCGCCCAAGCTCCCCAGCATGGGGCCGCCAATACCGACGCATGCTTCTATCCAGGCATTGCGTGGCGCTTCCTTCAGCGCGATGAACGCGCCCATGAATGGAATAAAAACCGGCGCGCCGACCTTTAGCCCAAATTTTCTGGCGACAAGCAGATGGCCGCTTTCATGTACGAGCAAAAGGAGGACAAAACCGAGCGCGAATTGCCATCCCCATATCTTGGTGTAGACCCAGATCATCAGCAGCATTGTGCCGCCAGACTTCAGCAGGATCGGAAGAAATTTCAGCAGCGGTAGAAGAACGAACTTGAGCTTCGCGAAGAACTTTGCGATCACGACGCCGACCACTGCGACTGGGCCAAGCGCCTTTTTCACCCGGCTCCAAGCCGTCTCAGTCTTTGGCGCTGCGTACTCCTCGGTTCGTTCGGTTTGCAGATTCACTGTGTCTAATTCGGCAACCTGCCGGCGGCGTTTGTATCAAACGCCAGCTTTAGGCGTCGCACGTTTCTGTTTAGCGCCAAGGGCGCTATCTTAAACCAGCCTGGGGCATCGCCCCAGGAATTCAAGTCGTCATGTAAGCAAGCGCTGAAAGCGCGATTCAATTGGCCGCTGCGCGAAGTGAATCGCGCTTTCAGCGCTGGTGTTTTCGGATTTCCATGATCCTGGGGCGCTGCCCCAGGCTTTGACGAGAATGCCGCGCCTTTGGCGCTGAACACATGCCGTTTCACACAGACGCCCTACAATTCTTTAAACGCATCGCCCAGATGATCGAGAACATCGCGAGGTAATAATGATTCCTCGCTCTGGCCATCGTTGAAAATTGCGATTTCCGCGGCGCGCCCGCATAGCCACGCACCGACTCGCGCCGCATCGTAAAGAGACAGGCCCTGTCCAATTAAAGCGGCGCAGACACCGGTGAGAATATCGCCCATTCCGCCGGTGGCCATTCCTGGGTTGCCGGTTGTGTTATAGCTCAATGGGCGATCACGTTCAGCCACGATGGTGCGACTGCCTTTGAACAAAAGTGTCATTGGGAAACGATTGCAGAACTTCGTGGCCGTTTCGGCGCGCGGCTCTTTGTGGTCTGGGAAAAGGCGTTTCATCTCGCCCGGATGCGGCGTGAGCAGTCGTTTGCCTTTGCAACGCCTGAGCACTGAGGCTTTTTCCGAGAGAATGTTGAGCCCGTCGGCATCGGTCACCATCGGTTGCTTGGCTTTTTCAATCAGTTCGAGAACCTCACGTGCGCATGATTTTCCAAGACCGGGTCCCAATGCCCAGACATCAGTTTTTTGTCTAAGCAGGTCGCGGTAAGACTGGATAGGCTTCACCATTGCTTCCATCGGTGCGGCGCTGGCGACAATCTCGTAGATTTTCTCGGGAACAAAAACTTCCACCAGACCCGCGCCTGCTCGTAATGCGCCTTCTGACGTCATCAGAGCAGCGCCGATAAATCCCTTTGAGCCGGCAACGACGCCAATGCGACCAAATTGATTTTTGTACGCGCTGTAGTCGCGTCTCGGGAGCAACCCGTGAAAAACCGGCGGGGTGGCAATCGTTTCCTTCGCCTTCTTTTCCGGGGGACGCAGATCATGCAGCGGTACAACTTCGAGTCTGCCGACGTAGTTCAGCGCGCCATCGGTGATGAGACCGGACTTAGCAAATCCAATCGTGACTGTGAAATCCGCCATCACACAGTCGCGATCGATTTTACCTGAGTCGCCATCGAGCCCCGTTGGCAAATCAACGGCGAACACGTAGGCGTCCTTATTTCTCCGCAACTGACTGATGGAACGGCAGGCGGCGCGTATTGGTTCGCGCAGCGGTGGTCTCGCGCCCACTCCGAGCAGGCCATCAAGAACTACAAGGGGAGCTGCGGTGTCCAGGTACGCTTCCACCGCTATTTTTTCCTGCGGGTCGGAGAACTCATCTGCGACGTCCGCCGAAAGCTCGACAAGAGTAATGCCGAGATCAGTGGCGCCAATGCCGGCTGGCGTTGCACCCAAAACCTGAGGTGGTCTGCGGCGCAGGGTTTCAAGCTTCTTGCGCATGAGTTCGCTGCAATCGTCTTCTTTGAAAGCAAGCCGGACTTCGATTCTCCATCCGAGGCGTCGCAAGCGATCTGCTGCAACCAGAGCATCACCCGCGTTATTGCCTTTTCCGGCAAACACAATGCACTTGCCCGGCCTCGGGAAAAACTTCGTGACTGTCTGTGCAACACCGGCGCCAGCGTCGTCCATGAGCGCTTCAACTTGCACTCCCCTGGCGAAAGCGGCCTGTTCTGTTGCTCGTATCTGCGCCGAAGACAAAACCGGCAAGTCCAAATCAGGCCTCCGGATCTGTTGAGGCGTAGCGTGCTTCTGAGCCGGTTGATTTCGATGAGCTTTTCTTTTTACGCGCGCTTTTCTTGTGTGAACGCTTGGACTTGCGGTGTTCGGAACTCGTCACCTTCGTCTGGTCCATGTACGGTTGCAGTGGGATTGTTTCACTCGTTGCCACCCGCGTCGTCGACAGCGTACCGGTAACGGAATTGCGTCCGCGGACTCCTGCTGCAATTTCCTCTGCGAGTTTCTGACGGTAAGAAGCAGTTTGCGCGTACGCGGCTTCGGTTGGATTCGTGAGGAAGCCGCATTCCACCAGCACTGCCGGAATACTTGTCTTTCTCAAGACGTAGTAACCCCGGCGGCGTACTCCGCGACTAGCGGAGGGCGCGCCCCCAACGACGAAGTGATGGATCGCTGAGGCAAGCGGCAAGCTGTCGCGGCTGTAAAAGTAGGTTTCTATTCCACTCGCGCCCATCCGTTTTGTCGCGTTGAAATGAACACATACGAAAATGGCATTGCGATAGGAATTAGCGATTGCAACTCGCGTCCCCAACGGAACAAAAACGTCGCTGTCTCGGGTCATTACCACGCGATAGCCGCTGGCCGCCAGAACATTTCTAAGACGCTGCGCCACGTCGAGCGTCATATCTTTTTCCGCGATCCTCTGCCCGGGAATCCCGCCGCGGTCGTGACCGCCATGCCCCGCATCGATCACGACAGTCACATTTTCAGACGTGCGGTCGGTCTGCGCTGCGGTGGAATTACAGCATATAAAAAGCGTCGCCAGCAAGCTTGCGGCGGACCAACGGCGTCGGCAAAAATTCCTTGGCATTATTAATCCTCTTTCGGCAAACCAGGCGGCCGAGCGGAAAGTTTCGGTGCGGTGCTACGGGACGTCTGTGCTGGGGTCTCGATCAGGCCGCCGCGGACTGCTACTTCGCCATTTCCCGGATGGACGAGCCGAGGCCTCGTTTTGGTTTCCATGAACGACGAGTGCTCCAGCAGTTGGCCATTCAAGCCGATTCGCGAATAGGACCAGGCATGTGGCGCCGCGCAATGCAAAACATGCAATTGATTGGCACGGTCGATCTCCGCTTGCGGTTGCTCAAAAGCAATGGCTCGGCCTAACGAATACGTCGCATACACAACTCCTGTGTCCTTGTCCTGCACGCGTACGTATAAGGACGTGTGGTCTGGGAATCGGTTCGTGAGCAGCGAGTACGTGCGCACATCCCCGGATGCGGCAGCACCGGTTGGAATTCCCACTGTTTGTTGCCAGATCGGCCGCGCGTCGGTCACTTCGAACACTCCCGTTCCAGAATAAAAGAATTTCGCCAAGTCAGCGAAATAAACATGCGTGCGCACATGGTAAGCGCCGAAATCGTGCACGGGATATAGCGGAGCGAGATCAATCTGCCGCGTGACTCTCTGACCGGCTTCGATTTTCAAAGGCGGCTGGGGATTGTCTCCGTTGAGCGGCGCTATCGGCTGACCCTCGTTTCCAGTTACCTCAAACCCAAGCCATGATTGCCCATTTGCGTCTTGAAGCTCGATATCGCGTCCCGCCAGATTGGTAATTCTAAGCGTGGCTACAACCGGCTCGTAAGCAATGTATTGCAATCGCTTGAATTTCAGGTCCACCTGAATTTGCCCGTTCACTGCCGTGGCAAAAAGCAGAACACAGGGGCACAGAAAAACGCGCGTTAGCTTTGGCCAGCCCGTGGAGATCACGGTGAGACTCATGCGTTCCCGCGATTGATAATGACCAATGGTATCATTGTGTATTCGTATTCTTTGAAGGAGGAAAATGCTGTAAAAGCCGCGACGGCTCCGCTTGTACCGCCTGCAAATCATCGTCGTAATAGACCTGAATGATGTACCCGAGGTATTTCCGCTGTCCGCTATTTGCGGCAGAACCTTTGCCTCGGCCCTTTTGACCTGGCCGCACTGATGCAGCGGCCTCGGAAAGTGATGACTCAGACGAGGCACCGGCTGTTTTTGCGCGGAGATACCGGACTGAGAGCACCTCAGGATTCGTCTCCGTCCAATCGTGTTTTGGCGTCAGCCATTCGTAATTCACGTCCGCGTCGGTCAGTTTGATATCCTTGTCACCGACCGTGTCGTAGAATTTTACAAAGATCTTCACCTTCTTGTGGTCTATGGTCGCACCGGGCTGTTTTTTTATACCGATCTGCAGTGCCATGTTCTTCTCTGCGTCCGGATCGGGGGTCTCCGTCGTTTTGACTTCACTGATTCCCATTATCGAACCTTCCGGGCTGCCGCCGACGTCCTTGGGTGGCGCGGCATCAACTGCTGCGCTCGTGTTTCCTGCCTCCGCCGGGGGCGAACTCGAGACGCCCACCTTCAAACGGCGATCGGCCAACTCGTAGGTCGTGCTATCCGGCGGACTGACTTCCTTAATTTTGCGCCACACTTCGTTCGAGCGGTCGTAGAGCTGCATGGAATCGTAAGTTTTCGCCTTTTCCATCAGCACGGCTGTGTTATCGGGTTCGCTGTCCAAGGCTTCGTCGAAACGTTTCAGCGCCGTCGTAGTATCGCCCCGGTCGCGCAACTCCACGCCATCTCGCACCAGTTGATCAACAAGCGACTCCGAAGGGTTCGGGATCGCCGGCGCTTGCGAAACTGCCGGCTGCACCGCCACGGGCGCAGGACTTCGAGCGGAAACAGATGGAGCGGGAGGGCGTGCTACAGCCGCGGCGACTGACTGTGTCGAGACTCGGCCAGCGCGAGCCCGGCCGACATAATAGAAGGTTGCGGCGAAAATCTCCGCTACAGCCAGAATTACGATCAGGCTAAGCCCAATTTGAAAGGTTGGATCGACTTGGATTGCGCGTGAGAGAAGAGTCCGCATAGCCCAATAAACCCATTCCTGTACGCGCGCTCTTGCCAAGCTGTCAACTCGGCTTTGCCGCTCTGTTTTTTTTATCGTGTAATATCGTCTTGGCTCAGCAATTTAAATCCTTCACCCATCAGCACCGAGGACGCGCATTCGGTATCGTCCACGTGCAGCGCGATTGCCGCAAAGCCGCGTGGCCGGATCAGCAGCGGGTAGGCGAAATGGACGTTGACCTCCCCCATCACCAATGCTGCGAGTAGTTTCACGAGTTGCGTAGCGACTTCCCGCATTTCTACCACCACAACTTGGCTAACGCCGAAAGGAACGTTTTTTTCCCGGAACAATTTCTCTACGCGCGCAGGGTCGCTCGCGATGATTCGCGCGATAGCCGAATCGGTGGATTCCGATACGCTCAGCGCGACGACATGGGTGTTTTGCATGTTGAGGAGTTTCACAACGTCCAACATCGCTCCAACCTTGTTCGGCAGGAAGACGGAGAACTGCTTCACCAGCGGTCCCTCCATTTTTGAAGTTGTTTCCGGCAGATTAACAGTCATTTGTATAATGGCGCCACGATCAACCTTTGATGGGCGCGCCACAGGGAGTATCTCATTTTCAGTCTTCTGTTGGCAAACCAATATCTTCTAACGCTTTAACGCGTTACGGAGACTGTTCATTTTGTACATCCTCACTATACTGCCGCAATGATTGCGGAAGCGCATGTTCTTCTCTACAGCAAGGACCCGGAGACCGATCGAGCGTTCTTTAAAACCGTCCTCGAATTTCCGTCGATTGATCTTGGCGCCGGCTGGCTGCTGTTCTCGCTGCCGCCTGCTGAACTGGCCGTTCATCCCGGTGACGGCCGATTTGTGCAAATGCATGCGGAGCATCCAATGCTCGGAGCCGTGCTCTACCTGATGTGCGTTGATTTGCGCAGTGTGATGCAGATGCTGAGCAGCAAAGGCGTAGTCTGTGCGACGCCGGTAGAAGCCGAGTGGGGAATCAGCACGAGTCTTCGGCTTCGCAGCGGAGGAGAGATCGGCCTGTATCAGCCAACTCATCCGACGATGATTGGAGCACGTTCAACCTGAAAGAGGCGCGTTTCGGACTTTCGCAAAACCTTTACATTCGCTCTTCGATCACGGATCTGGCTTCGTGTTGACCCTGTCCGTGTCTGGCGCTAAGACTGCGTTTGGCTAAGAATACGTACTAACAGCGCGATAGTGGACAGCTATGTGACTGTTGCAAAATGGAAATAGAACCCACAATTCCTCCAAGCGTAATTTTCTCGGATGGGGTAATCCGGGAGGAACGAACAGGAAAGCTTACTTTGGTAGGCACGTTTCACCATTTCAATCCGCCGACGTTTCCCTTCCGTCCTTCGCCATTCTTTATAACCGTTTCGCTTTCTAATTTTCGTGGAAAGCTCGATCGGTTCAAAATAGCGATTCGTGTCGAGGATAAATCGTCGGGTTACGTTGTTTTTAGTGCGGCTGGAGAAATAAGTACTTCGAATGTTCTGAGCCCGAGTGATACTGTTCAAATTCCTTTTCAGGTTATGGCAGAGTTTCCACGCGAGGGATTGTACGCCGTCGTTGTTTTAGAGGGAAGTGAACCGATCGGGTCGCGCGACCTGATCGTCAATGAGCCCAAGTCGGCCGCGTAAGCAGGTAGGTCTTGTATGGAAGTCGATTCCGGAACAGTAGTCCCAACACCCTTTGAAAAAGTCACTGGAGTGACGGGGCCAGCAGAATCAACGATCGAAACCGAACCTCGAATGCCATTGAGTCGTGAGTCCGTTGTGAGGCTTCCTAAGTTAACCGGAGTGGCCAAGGTTGGAGTAAGGCCACGCGTTGACGCCGAGACCTCGGTTACGCCATTTACTTTTAGTGGTGAAAATCCCGCTCTGACGCAGCGGCGTGAAAAACTCGACGCGCTACACGCCCGTGGTATTGAACCTTTCGGCGGCGCTTTCGAAACTTCGGGCTCCATCGCCGAAATCCTTGAGAAATTTAAAGAGGGAGAGATGCTTCGCGCGGCGGGACGCATCACGGCGAAGCGCGACATGGGCAAGAGCCACTTCCTCGACCTTCGCGACATTACCGAACGCATCCAAGTGTATTTTCACGAGAAGGAGATGGACTCCAACGCGATCGAGATCTTTCACCTGTTGGATGTTGGCGATTTCATCGGCGTAGAGGGTATTTGTTTTTTGACTAAGACCGGCGAACGCACACTAAGGGTGCACAAATTTGAGGTCCTGGCCAAATCGCTGCGGCCACTCCCGGAAAAGTGGGAGGGCCTGCAAGATATTGAGGCGCGATATCGCGAGCGCTATCTCGATCTTCTTACCAACGACCATTCCCGCGCGATATTCGAAAAACGCGTCGCAATTGTCCGAGAAACCAGGCGCTTCTTCGAGGACCGCGGCTTTCTGGAAGTCGAGACGCCAATCTTGCAAACAATTGCCGGAGGCGCGGCCGCCGAACCATTCAGGACACATCACAAGACGCTCGGTCTCGATCTCTATCTGCGCATTGCGCTGGAGCTCTATCTCAAACGTTTGCTCGTGGGCGGGTTTAACAAGGTATTCGAAATCAACCGTAACTTTCGAAACGAAGGGATTTCCCGGAAACACAATCCCGAATTCACGATGCTCGAAGCCTACTGGGCATATGCCGATTTCGAGAAGATGGCGAATCTCGTCGAAGAATTGATTTGTTATCTCGCCGAGAAAATCTGCGGGTCACTAATAATCGAGCACCGAGGCGCTGATGGCGAAATTGTTCGCACCATCAATTTGAAACCGCCCTGGCGCCGGGCGCGCTACCATGATGTGGTGCGGGAAGTTGCCGGGAAAGATTGGTTCGAACTCTCGAGCGAGCAACGGCGCGATCGCGCCACGAATGAATTCAAATTGGAAATCCTGCCGCAACTGGCTGATTTCGAGGTGACCCACCATGTGTTCGAAAAACTTGTTGAGGAAAAGACCGTCGATCCGTTGTTTGTGACGCATTGCCCGAAGGAGCTGGTGCCGCTGGCAAAACAAAACGCAGCTGACAACTCGCTCGTAGATGTTTTTGAACTGATCATTAATGGCGTGGAAATCGCTCCTGGCTACAGCGAATTAAATGACCCGCTTGTGCAACGCCAGCGTCTGCTAGAACAGGCAGGCGAAGAAAAGCAAAAGATCGACGAGGAATTTTTGCTCGCGCTCGAGCACGGCATGCCGCCGGCCGGCGGCATCGGGGTAGGAATGGACCGGCTCACCATGTTCCTCACCGGCGCGGAATCCATCCGCGACGTGATCCTGTTTCCTTTGTTAAGGCCGAGGAAGCCGTAGCCGTCCGTATGTTAGCGACGTGCTCCGATTGGCGCGCGAACATCGCGCACTTCGCACAGCAAAGTGTCTACAGCCCTGCCTTAGCGTTCCGCCTCTAAATCGAAACTGACCTTCGCGTTGATCCGATAGTTCGTGATTTTGCCGTCTTGCACTTCAGCGGTGAATTCCTTGATGTAAATCGACCGAATGTTCCGTAGGGTTTTCGAGGCTTCCTTTGCTGCGCCTTGCGCGGCGTCTTCCCAGCTCTTCGGCGATTGTGACATCAGTTCAATAACTTTAACGACTTTAGCCATGGCAGTGTTATTCTCCTTTCTGTAGTTATCGCAGACCGCTGGCGCGTTGCGCGTCTGCGCGCGTTGCAACGTTGCAGCGCGAAGCAATCCGTTTTACCGCTTAAAGGTGCAAGAGAACAGCATGAAAGCCTTCGAGATTGCCGGACTGCCGCGTGACGAGGTGAGCCGCTTCGTCCGCGGAATTCATTCTGATCCGTTCCGCGTGTTGGGTCCGCACCGCGTTGGTGATGATTTGGAGATTCGTGTCTTTCGCCCTGACGCACGCGCGGTTGAGATACTGCTCGATCGAGCACCGGAGAAGCCGATCGCAGCACAGAAGATTGAGCAGGACGGATTCTTTTGCGCGAGTATCCCCGGCGCGCCCCGCGATCTTCCATATCATCTCCGGCTCACTGCGTGGGACGGATCGCAACATCTCACGCGGGATCCATATCAGTACGGACCAATCATGGGCGAGGTCGATCTGCATCTCTTCGTCGAAGGGCAACACTGGAAGATATACGACAAATTTGGCGCGCATGTGCGCACGATCGGCGATTCGGCAGGCGTTTATTTCGCGGTTTGGGCGCCTAACGCGCAACGCGTGAGTGTGGTTGGCGATTTCAACAACTGGGATGGTCGGGTGAATCCGATGCGCAAACTCATCGGCAGCGGCGTATGGGAATTATTTGTGCCAGGCATCAAGCAAGGCGCGCACTACAAGTTCGAAATCCGCAGTCAGAGTGGCGCGCTGCTGCTCAAGAGCGACCCGTTCGCATTTTTCAATCAACACGGCAAATCAACTGCGTCGCTGGTGTACGATCTGGAACGTTACAGTTGGAATGATGGCGCATGGATGGAGGCGCGCCGGACCAAAAACTGGCCGCAGAGTCCGATCAGCATCTACGAAGTGCACCTCGGCTCGTGGCGTCGCAAAACTGAAGAAGCCACGCCCGCATCGGTGCACGAAGCTGCTGCGGGCAGGGGAAATCGCCAACTCAGTTATCTCGAACTTGCCGAGGAGTTGCTGCGGTACGTGCTCGAAATGGGTTACACCCACATCGAGTTGTTGCCGGTTGCCGAGCATCCATTCGAAGGTTCGTGGGGCTATCAGGTCACAAATTATTACGCGCCCACCAGCCGGTTCGGTCCGCCGGACGACTTGCGCCATTTTATCGACAAATGTCATCAGGCCGGGATCGGCGTCATCATGGATTGGGTGCCCGCGCATTTTCCCAAGGACGCCCACGCGTTGGCCGAGTTCGATGGCACAGATCTCTACGAGCATATGGACCCGCGCCAGGGTGAGCAACAGGATTGGGGCACGCTCATTTTCAATTTTGGCCGCAACGAAGTGCGCAATTTTCTCATCGGCAACGCGCTTTTTTGGTTCGACAAATATCACATCGACGGCCTGCGCGTCGACGCCGTGGCTTCGATGCTTTACCTCGATTATTCGAGAAAGCCTGGGCAATGGATTCCTAATGTGTACGGCGGCCGCGAGAACCTTGATGCCATCTATTTTCTCAAACGCTTCAACGAAGTTTGTTATGAGCGTTTTCCCGGAATCGTCACCATCGCCGAGGAATCAACCGATTGGCCCGGCGTATCGCGCCCGACTTATCTGGGCGGGTTAGGGTTCGGCTTCAAATGGAACATGGGCTGGATGCACGATTTCCTCCAATACATGAGCATCGACCCGATCTACCGGCGCTATCACCACGGTAACATCACGTTCTCGTTGCTCTACGCTTTCCAGGAGAACTTCATTCTTGTGCTTAGCCATGATGAAGTGGTGTACGGCAAGCGCTCTTTGTTATCCAAGATGCCGGGCGACGAATGGCAAAAGTTTGCTAACCTGCGGATGTTTCTAGCGTGGATGTATGGGCAACCAGGTAAAAAATTGCTCTTTATGGGCGGCGAATTCGGACAAAGGAACGAATGGAACCACGACACCAGCCTTGACTGGCAACTGGTTAGTCTTCCGCGGCACGATGGCCTGCGCCGGCTGGTGCAACATTTAAATTACGTTTACAAAAGCGAACCCGCGCTTTGGCAACTAGACGATACTTACGAAGGGTTCGACTGGATCGATTTTCACGATGCTGACAACAGCGTCGTCTCATTCCTGAGAAAGTCCCGCGACGGTGATATGATCGCTTTCGTGGTTAACGCTACGCCAGTGGTACGCTACAACTACCGCCTAGGTGTTCCCGAGTCCGGCTTCTATAGTGAGCTCATCAACACCGATGCCGAAACGTATGGCGGCAGTAATGTAGGAAATTTTGGCGGCGTTCAAACCGAGGATGTTCCCTGGATGGGCCGCGAACATTCAATCCTCATTCATTTGCCGCCGCTGGCGACGGTCGCGTTTAAGCTGCAGCGGTAGGTCCTGAGTGGGGCCGTACAGCTGAGTAGGCGCTCAGCATGCGTGGAAATTTCTTAATACGCCAAGCGTAACAGAATATTTTTGCCACAACGTGGTGTTATATGATGGACCGTTATTTTCAAAGCTTCATCTCTCGCAATAGGTTACCAATGTCGCGACGTTCAATGCCTTTTGAAGTTCAGGTATCTGCCACAATCAGGCGGACATCCATCAGCGCGGTCGAATTCGAAGCGTACCTAGAAAGGAAGCCCTCGTTTCAGTAGATTGAACTGGCTCGTCTTTGTGACCCGAACGCAGTTCTTTCGCTGACCGAAAAAGGCGAAGGGGAGCTTTGCGGGAAAGAGCTGTCGATCGGCGAGGGCGAGATCAAACTATTACCTAGGGGAAAAGATGAAAGCATCTGTGGAAATGAAAGTGGCCGCTGCCGTAGCGGCGGGTTTTGTAGCTTTGACTGTTGGCGCGATAGCCCAAGGAAAAAGTGGAAGCGAAACTGGCCGGCGTAATGACTACGGCCCGACGAACAATCCTAGCGTTAACAGCTACATGAGTCAGCAGGGATATACCAGCCCTCTGCGTGGCGGTACCAACGGTGAAGCGAACAGACAAAAGTTCTCTAACAAGGATGAGACGGGTGCAACGTCCAAAAAGGTGACAGAGAGTAGGAGTCTGAGCTCAAGGAAACATCACACGACACGCGTGCGACAGGAGCCTGCTCCATTGCCGGTTGTCTCACTTTAATAACTGAACGTGACCTGGTGATTGGTACGCAAAGGACGGCCACGGCGATCGATTAATGCGATTCGTTTGTAACAAGGAGGTGAAACTATGTTGGGTTGGTCCGTAACTTTTCTAATAATCGCGCTGATAGCACCGCAGTGTCGAACTAAAAGTGGCCTCCGGTCATTCCCTCTGAACCTGGGCTATATACTGGCCTATCGTGCATTGGGGCGCTTGGCGCGGAGGTAGACTCCTCGATGACCGCTTCATCGCGCGAGGCACAAGCCGAGATCAGGAATACGACGGCTAAAAGCGAAATGGCATACCCTGCAAGACGCGGGATCATTGACACGAACCTAACCAGCGACAGGCTTCATGCAAGCCGCACGATGTCCGGTAGGTTTTCGCCGTGAGGCACACCGGGTGATTGGCGCACTCCCAGCCCGTTTGCGTAGCCGCGGGTTGCAGGTTTTAGTAACCTATGGAAACAAAGCTCGCCCAATCGTCATCTGAGACCATTCGCGAAGCAGTCCGGAGGCGTTATGGGGCGACTGCTCGTGGAGAATTATCTTCCTGCGGCGACAAGTGCTGCACTTCCACGAGCGCCGAAACGCTAGGTTACTCGACCGAACAGTCTACAATCACACCAGAAGCTGCCAATCTCGGACTTGGCTGTGGAAATCCGCTGGCAATCGCGTCATTGCAGCCAGGGCAAACGGTTCTCGATCTCGGTTCGGGTGCTGGATTCGACTGCTTTCTTGCGGCGCGAGCAGCCGGCCCGAGTGGCAAGGTTATTGGCGTGGATATGACCGACGAGATGCTCGCGCAAGCGCGCGAGAACGCTCGTAAGAACGGATTCGCCAATGTCGAATTTCGCTTCGGCGAAATCGAAGCCCTCCCTGTGGCAGATGAAAGCGTGGACGTAATCATATCGAACTGCGTAATCAACCTATCGCCGGAAAAGGCACGTGTGTTCGCGGAAGCGTACCGTGTTCTAAAGCAGGGCGGCCGACTTGCGATCGCGGACATCATCACGACCGCAACATTACCTGACGAAATAAGAGGAGATTGGGCGGCCTACACGGACTGTATGGCTGGCGCATCGCAGATTGGCGAACTGGAGGAGATGCTGCGAAAGGCTGGCTTCGAGAAGATCAAGATCACACCGAAGGACACGTCTCGCTCTTTCATTCGCGAATGGCTTCCTGGAAAACAGATCGAAGACTATCTGGTTTCCGCAACAATCGAGGCCGTGAAGCCCAAGGCGCGCACGGCGAATGGCTGACACGAAACAGTCCTAGTGAAACGGTCGCTCCGCACAATCGTAGTCTGGTTGTGGATGGCCACGCTGATGAATGCGACTGATGTTGCCAAAGCAGAGCCTTTCCGAGATTTTTTTAGAGCGCTACGTAGCGCAATCGCGCACCCGAAGGAGAAGCCGCGACGGCACCGGAGCAGTCATAAGCATAATGAGACTCCGCCGAGCGATGCTTCGAATAGTCAGACTCCGGGCAGCCCAGTCCCTGCGCCTCCGGCTCAGCGCGATGTCCGGTGGGCGAAGGCAGCCTCGGGCGCGAGCCAGCAGAAAACTGAGCTGCTGTATGCAACACCCGTCCCCGGTAAACCAGGCTTGGTTACCAGTCCGTTCGCGCCAGATAGCGGTTACGTCGATGTGACCGGTTTTCCGCCGGGGACCGCAGTAGAAGATCCTTACACAGGCAAAATTTTCCTGACGCCGTAGAATCTCAGTGGTTAGAACTCGCCATAACCTCGATAAGATTGGAGATGGAACGCTTCTCGTGGACAAGATTGAAAAGCATGGCCGGCCCCGAATTCGCACGGCTGAATACTGGCGTGCGTATTACACGCGGAAACAGCGGGAATGGCGTGCTGCTCACCCGCGAAAACAGAGCAGCTCGAGAGCAAAAGAGCGGAAGCGGTAAAACTCGCCTCGGTGCCTCACACCCAAGGCCGCTCTACCTCGCAGCTTTACGGTTTGTTCACAACCACTTGCGGCGCAGGTTTGCTCGCTTCAAGCTGTGCGCTCACCTTTTGGATTTGTGATGCCTGCTCGTCCAGACGCGCAGTAAGCTGCGCAACTGTCGCTTGGAAGTCCTTCTTCTGCTGCGCCACCGTCGACTCTAGCTGCGTGATCGTCGCTTGTTGTTCCTGCACTATGTGATGCTCTTTTAAGAACTCGTTGAGCAGCATCGCGTTCACCGCGTCGTAGCGCAGCGTATACGGTTTTCCTTCCTTATCGGGCAGCACAAGCGCTGGATTCACCTTTGCGACTTCCTCCGCAATCAACCCAAATTGCGGTGTTTCCTTGGCGTCGCTCTTGTAGTGGAAGGTCACCGGCCTGAGTGACAGGATTGCCTCACTTGCCTTTTCCATGGCGGCAACGTCCTTCTTGAACCGTTCCGAGGAGGCGACTGTATCTAGTTGGCCGGTGTTGGACACGATAACTTGCGCAGTGGTGCCGCTTTGTGTCGTCACGCCATAGACGTTGCCAATCCAAGTCGTGTTGCTCACGTTCTGACCCGCGACTCCGAAGCCGATACAAGTAACGTTATTGGCCGTGGTAACAGTGGCTCCGCGAAAGAGCCCAAGGCGATGTTGCTCATGCCGGTGCTGTTGAATTGGAGCGCTTGCCAACCGATGGCCGTGTTGTTGCTGCCGGTGGTATTGCCGGCGAGCGCAGAACGACCAATAGCCGTGTTGTTGTCGCCAGTGGTGTTGCCAAACAGCGCACTAACGCCGATGGCCGTGTTCTCGACGCCCTCTACGTTGCTAAAGAGCGCGCCAGTGCCGACGGGCCGTGTTTCGATCGCCGGTAGAAATAACGCTGAGGGCGTCGAAGCCAAATGCGGAGTTGAAGTCGCCCATCGTGTTGCCTGGGAGAGCCCCGCTGCCATAACTCGTGTTAGAATTTAGGCCCGCTTGCACCGCCGACGATAACACCAAACAGCTAAGCACCAATGCGCTGGCGATGAGAAGGTGGACATATCCGTTTGAGTTGATTCTGCTTATTCATAGATGGTTCCTTTTTTTGCCTCCGCTTGCTTTTTGGTTTCGGTGACTGTGGGTCTGAAGGAAGCAAAGGAACCTGCGGGGAAGTCCCTCCGCCTGCTTCACACCTCCGATTGATCGAGTTTGGAAAAAATCCGGCGGGTTTGTCGAGCCAATTCGCTGCCAGCACGAATCGCTGACTCAAGTTCGATAAACGCACTCAGCTTTTCATCCGCACGCACAACGAACCGCTTTCCGTCGTCGCGATGCGCGTCAGCAATCCAGATTGTTCGCCCTTTGGAATCAATCGCTGAGACCCAGCCCCGGCTGTAAACGACTATGCGCCACCCATCGCGAGAACAAAGCCGTGGGACAGCAATTACATCTAAAATGATAGCGGATCGACGAAACCAGCCTGATCCATGCCCATCAACTTGTAAGAAATCCGAGCCATGCGAGTGCGGCTAAATTTGCCAGGTGGATCTTCGCCAGTCGGGACCTAACTCGTGATTGGGCAAATCTTCACGGAACTGTAAAATCTATTTTTCACAAGAAGCCTTGACATGCTTCCACATTCCTGACAAAAAGGGCGCTACCCATAACAACACCACGACCCGACCGGAAACAATTAGGATCAAAAAAGGACAAATTAAAATGAAAAAACAATCCACCCACCAAAATAGAGCGCACCTTTTTCGAGGTGCCTTCCTCGCAATCGGTCTTCTACTCATCGCCACTGCACGATCAACTTCCGCTAACCTCATTGTTAACGGCGATTTTGAGACCGGCACGTTCGCAGGCTGGACCACCATACCGGCGCCGTTCGCAAGCAACTTTGGCGTTGGCCCCGTGCCGCCTGCCCACGATACTCTCGGCGCATTCTTTGGTTCGCCTGGTCCCGATTTTGACTCGATCAGCCAGACCTTTGTCACTACGCCGGGCGCTTTCTACGATCTGAGCTTTTTCTATGAGGTCGTGGAACTGAGCTCCCCACCAAACAACGGATTTCGCGTCCTCTTTAACAACGTACTGGTCTTTGAAAACCTCAATGCGATTTCGGGATTCGGCCCCTTCACCTTCAACCATCTTCAGGCGACCGGCAGCACGACCACCGTGGAGTTCCAAGGCCGCAATGTAAGTAACTTCGACTATCTGGACGATGTTTCCGTGACGGCCAGCGCTATTGTATGTCCACTGGGGCAGGGCTATTGGAAAAATCATCCCGAAGCCTGGCCAGTGAATAGTCTGATACTGGGCAGCGAGACATATACCCAGATGGAATTGCTACAGATATTGAACACTCCGAGTGGCGGGGACGCCAGTCTAAAGCTGGCCGTTCAATTGATCGCCGCCAGGCTCAACATCGCCAACGGCTCCGATCCGACGCCTATCAGCAGTACACTCACTCATGCCGACAGCTTGCTTTCTATGTTCAGTGGCCAGCTGCCCTACAATGTGAAACCCTCCTCCGCCACCGGCCAGATGATGGTCAGCGACGCAAATACGCTTTATGATTACAATAACGGTTTGCTGACCCCGGGTTGTTCTCCGTAACGGTGCGCGGATCACATTGCTGGTGTGAGATTCGCGCAACGGTTTTTAGTTGGGCGCGTACGCGATTCCCTTTTCATACTAGCTCTGCTAAGAAGCTGGCGCTTGATCGTGCGACCACTAGTCGTCTACACCAACGCCCACGCCGACAGCTACGCCAACAGCAACGTCAACACTGAGTTGTCAATTTAGGACCTTGATCGCGAACAATTTCAAGGCTTTTCCGATCAACAGCGGCAACTACCTCTGGTTTACTAGCGTGCTCAAGCCGAGCGGCCTCGGTTCAAATCCGGTGACGATCCATTTTACTCAACAAACAATCACCAGTGCGAACTTTACGCTCTCTGTGCCGGACGCGACCGTAACGTTTGTTACTAGTCTTGGTGATGATCGCGGTCTGCCGTTAGGACGCATTTACGGAATCGGGCAGATACGGTGTGATTACTTTTCCATTCGCGGCAACTAACAACGCAACAATGAAACATTTTTCAAAAGTTTACGCGGGGCAGAACGGAGTGAGGAACCCGGTATGGACTTCCGGTGTTTGGAATCCGTCCCGCCACGGCGCATTCGCGCGGGAGTATGGACCACGCGAAAATCTTCATTCTTCGTCATCTTCTTACTAATGCTGAGTACAATCGTTACCAATCCTTCAAACCAGCCGCGTTCTGCGCCTCAGCGTCCAACATTTCTGCGCGTGAGACGCGTCGTTTTGCGCGCTTAATCCGTAAGTCATCGGCGGCGTCACTGGCTTCGAGACCAGCCGGAATTTTGCGACGGGATGTCGTGGTCCGACGATTCAGCGTTTTAGCGTTTCAACTTGCCCGGCAGAGTTGAGCTTCTGCGCGGAGGCATTATCGTCTCCTTCCCTTCGAAAAAGCCGGCGTGGCGGAATTGGCAGACGCGCTGGACTCAAAATTCAGAAATCATCGATTTTATCTGGTCAATCGTCATCAAACGCCATTCGCGATTTTCATAGGTAAATTCGGCGTTTGCGGCGTTATTGAGGTAATCAGCGACGGATGCTCTTACGACAGCCGAAAGTAGAACAAAAGTAGAACAAACGGGGGCTCGATGGATCTTCGCTGCCCTGCACGCATCGTATGACTCGGCCGTGCTGGCGTAGCCGAGCGAGAAACGGTTTACGCCACGTGAAAACTGTACGTTTCATGGCGCTGGCTCTTGCCGAAACATCGAATTTTGGCGAGAAAAATTCCTTGGAACAGGCGTGGCGCCGCTATCTCGATCTGCGAAAAGGTCTTTGGCTCAAACCCTGGGCGTTGTGTAATCTTCTAATCTCAATGCAATCAACCGCGATCGCGCCCGCGCGTCATTGCGACGTATAGCCTAAGCGCATCGCGCCAGATTTCACCGTGAGGCACCCCCTTTTCTGGAAAGTTATTGGCGTCGCAACCAAGAATCAGAACCAGTCTAAACTCGAACCCTTTGAGGTCACTGAGGGTTCCAACGACGACTTCTTCCGGATGCAAGATGCAGTCGCCAGAAAGCGGGCGTGCCTCGATGTCTGCCGGGCGTTGTAACAGTATTTCCGACACCGGAAACTTTCGAGGCGCCGCACTCGCGATACAAACAGTCCAAGCCTCAGTCTTGTTCTCTTGAATGCACTCTATAGCGATCTCCCATGCTTTACCAATCTGGTCCTCTGTTTTAATAGCAATAGGTGGATTAGTTTCGCGCTGCGCGAGCTCGGGATCTAGTACCTCTACCTCCTCGTCCTGGGCCTTGGCCATCGCCCCATAGTGATTAGCCAGGCGACTAGCTGCTAAAAGCACCTGTTTACTGTTGCGGTAGTTCTTCAATATTGAAGTGTGAATCGCCGGCCCGCGCCCCAAGCCGGCATCTTGCAACGATTGCCGCTTCACTAGAATTTTTTGAACAGTATCGCCTGCGAGGAAAAGCGCATCCGGCTTGGTCAGCGGGACTATCCGGCGAAAGAGCTGTAGATCCAGAGTCGAAAAATCTTGAAACTCATCGACAAGAAGACATCGAAACTTGAACTCGTTGGGGAGTTTTTGCATTTCGAAATGCAAAGGCATTAGTGCTTGAGTTAGACCCAGGTCGTCGATCATTCCACCGGCAAGCAACCACTCTTCCCAGCAAAGCAGCAGCCGAAGCGCGTCTTGCCGTATCTCTCTACGGAATTGAATTGCACGGCCCGCGCGAATCTTCGTCTTTTCAGTTTCCAGATAGTCTCCCCTAGATGAAACGGCGAACTGACTCCGGATGAGCGCAAACTCTTCCTCCAAGTAACGAGAAGCGTCGATACGATAGTCCTCCAGGTATTTGACGAGATTATCCATTGACCGGACTAACTCAGGATTGCGGGACATGTAAAATTCTTCCCATTCGTCCTCTACTCGAGCTTTGCTTATTGGGTCGCAATTCCAGACCATCCGATTTGGCCATCTTGCTCTGGCCTGAGTAAGCGCCGTGCGTAAGTACGGGTTCTCGCCTGCTCGGTTTACTAACTGAATGAAATACTTGTCCGGTCCTAATTGGGTCAAGCAGCCTCGGAAAACGTCATAGAACGCACTAACAAATACATTTCGACGTTCTTCCTCGGTGAGAAGCTGATTCACTAAGTTTTGCAACAATCTTGCCAACGTGCGGCTCAACGTCAGAACGCCAATTCTCTCTCGCGGATATTTCCGAGCAAGATATCGCGCGCGATGAACCAAGACACACGTTTTACCGCTCCCAGAAACCCCTGTCAGAACCACAGGCCGATCGAACTCCGCCTCAGAAAGGCTCTTTTGATCAGGATGCAGGAACAGCATCCACTCCTGAAAATTGCCGAGAAGGCGATCGAGATCCTCCTCGGAAAGATCGTTAATCACCTTAGCTTGGTCAGAGTTGGCAGCCGAAGCCGCGGCATCCTGCGCAAACCGGCCAGCATCGTCCAGTGGAAGGACGGCACCGAGACGTAGGCGCAACCGCGCTTCGGCGCCTGCATGATCACCGGTGCGAAGCAGACTTATTAAGTCGAACAGAAATGTGCGGACGTCAGAATCGGCAATCATTTCTAGCGTGTCGATCATCTCCTGCTCCGGGGAAATCTCATCAAGCTGTAAGAGCGCCTCACGAATCTTCCGTTGCGGCACCAGGCTTTCTAAGTCGAGGTCGGTTATCTGGGTCAGAAGGGATTGGATGTTAGTCGTGAGCGCCTGCGGCGGCATTTTTTTGGCATCCGCGTCGCCGAGTATCGTCGTAACAGAGATACGGCTAGTCGTCGTATCGACCACGATGACCGAGCCTTCATGAGCGGACAGCCATCCATCGACCTCTGCGCCATTCCCGATGAAAGCTGGGAAGCTGCCAACCTCGTGTTCAATCAAGAGCAGCTCGCAAGCGCTATTTATCGGATAAATGGTCGCTCCTTGAATCCTTGAATCTTTTCGAGAACTAAGGGTAAGAAACGGATTCTGACCGTGACGAACCTGCTCAAATAATTCTCTGACGCGCTGTGCACCGGCTGAACCAGCGCCACCCCGATCCCGGACACGCCATTCCTGTTCTCGAAAATCAAACTCCTTGAGGTAAACGAGCTGCAATGGTTTCAACGTTCGAGCAGCTGATCCTTCGAGCGGTGATCCTTTGTCGACCTCTGCAGTGTATAGATAAGACTGATTTAAGCCGAGCAAGTCGAGCACGGTCCGAATCTCGGCTGGTTCTAAGCGCAAAGTTCTTGTACGGATGCTCGACAAGTAGTCGGCTATCCGTGGTAGATCGGTGACTCCGAACCACTGCCGCAGCTGGTGACCAAGAATCCGATTATCAAACTGCACCTCTTTCCCAAACAACACTACTGTTGAAATGTGGTCCCATTCGACCAATCGATTCCTCGCAAGAATCTCATTTGCACGGTTACGAAAAAAGTTTTTGACGCCGAGACGGTACGCACGCACTTGCTGATAAGGGTTTACCTTGCTTCCTCCTGCCACTTCGCTGGTTCCTACTATCCATGGCGTGTTCTCTGTGAAATGAACCTGGCCACCATAGCTTTTCATCTCGATGATGCAGATCGCATCCGGCTTTACGAAAAGCGCATCAATATCGCTGCCTTCAAATAGAACGTTGCCTATGAGTACGTACGAAGGTCTTTCTCGTCCAAATCTGAGCGTTAGCTTTTCCACGAGCCGCGCGAACATGTCGTTCTCATGCGCGTGTTGAAAGCCAGCAGTTAAATAAGCTTCAAACCCCACAGATTCTCTCGAAAATGATTTCGGTCCGCCTTTTAAGTTACAACACGCCGCAAGCTGGGCCGATTATATTCGGCCAGTCAACGCCCCGAACGAATCATCTACGTCCAGCCTCGCAGAACAGATCTCGGCAAGCACTTTGTGCGTCTGACTAAATGTCCCCGCCGCTCTCACGAGAGCGAATCGCGAGATAATGGCTTCATGAGGTCTATCGAGAGACATGATCAGCCACCGCTGGTGAGGGCGTGCGTTGCTTGGAATGAATGTGTTTTAGTCATCGGAAGTGAAGCTACGTCTTAAAGATGCGAGCACAGTGAGGACAGCGTCGGAACTGATCAGCAGCGAACCAGCCAGCTAGTCCGCCAACAATCGCTCCGGGAACCGTACCGGCGATGCCACTAGCGGGACCGCCAACGATGCCGATCTCCGCGCCAAACCAAGCGCCTACTCCAGCTCCAGCGGCCGCAGCAGCACCACGTGTGACAAAACTTTCCGTGTTGTTGCTACTGAAATTGCGCTTGCACTTCGGGCATTTGATTTGAGCCATGGAATTGGCCTTTCATCTAATGGGAATCAGACTGCAGGTTGCAAGGTATTTCTTTCCATTGCGAAGGGAAAGCGTTTAAAAGGCCAGCAGGGCGCGAACTCAATGCGCAGAGGACAATCCGCTATCCGGCAAAACCTATGCGCAATCGGAGCCGCCAATCAATTATCTTGACTACACGGACGCAGGAGATTCGGGGCATCCGCGCTAATGGCCTAACCCAAAGAATGCTTCGCTTGCCGATTGCATCGGGTTCGCCATACCACAGCCGACCGAATGGCAGCGCATCGGAGATTAGATCGACGCCGCGATGATCTTTGCGGGGGCGGACTTCGGTAAAGAACCGTTTAGATAAAGAACGCCATCCACTCAACTCAATAGCGATAGTAATGATGGCGATGGTGCCTGTAGTAAACTCGATGTCCGTGATGCCAGTAGTATGCGCGTCCCGTGTAGTAATACGGGTATAGTTGGGAGTAAGGGTAGTATGGCCGCATGTAGTACCCATAGGGATAATAATTATAGTAGGTTGGATAATAGGCGTAATAGCCGCCAGGAAATCCAAAACTTACTGCCCGAACTCCGGAGCTGATCTGAGCGTCAGAACGCTGCACGGGAACGAAAGCCAATCCAGCTGCAACCAATCCGATTAAGAGAAGCTTTTTCATTGGTCCTCCCTATTTGTTGGTTCTTTTGCGAGGCTCGGAGAATGCACCGCGCCCTCGCTAATTGAATCGGGTGCGGACGGTCCCGCGGTTCCCAAAAGGCTCAAAAGACCGGAGAAGTCCCCGCGCTGATCGTAAACAGGGATGACGGGTCGAACGCCGACGGCCGTCACCGTTCTTCTCTTAGTTCTTTGCCTGCGCCAGAGACCAACGATCTGTTTCAATGATCGGTGCTTCCTCGAATTCGCCTTGCTCTCCAAAGAGGATCTGCGAACGCGTTCAAGGTCTTTGATTCGAGCTTGAATCTTTTGGAACTCCGCCTCTACAGCTTTCGTCTGTTCACGAAGCGAGGCCAACTGAATACGAAACGCCCCTGACAGATCACCGCGACCAGTCGATTCATTTAGGCGGTCGATCAATTTACTCAGTGTCCTCAACCCCCTCTGTTCCAGGCACCGATGCAGCCTATCACCAAATTCTCATAACTTTGCTTATTCGCAAATTTGGGCACTTAGTCTTTAGGGGCGCGCCCAGCGAGGTTGAAAAAGCTGATCATGGCTCTTTGAAATCGCCCGCGTGTCTGTGCGCCTCGATTACATCACCAGCTTCATCGTGAACGCGAATCACGGCATCATGTGAACGGCTGCAAAATTTCGCGTATCCGACTGCGTTAGCGACCGCTTCCGGCCCGCCATACCGACCAAATGGCGGCGCATCGGAAATTAGGTCGACACCGCGTTTATCTTTGCGGGGGCGGACTTCGTAAACGTGCACAGCGGTGTGGCTGGAGCGATTGGCTAAGTCTCATGGTGCATACTGACCAATACTGTTGTCCATGAATACAAGCTTCGATACGACCAACGTGGCTTTCACTTCTTCTTTCTTCATGTGCGCGAGACGGGCCTGCTCTGGCATTAACTGGTTGATAGGATACTGACCAGTGTCCGTGATGCTCTGTCCGGCCGGGATAAGATGATCTGGATTGACCTTAATGTCGTAGAGGTGCGAGCCGAGTAAGTCTGCGAACTGGACTGTGGCGTCGATAAACTTAATGTCTTTGTCTGAGTTATTCTTTAGCGTGAGAGAAATCTCGTACTTATCATAGGAGTCTTCTCCGTGAACGAGATGAGCGTCCCACGCTGCAAGTTCAAGGGGCGATTTGGTCGCTAAGGCTGGCGTTGGTGACGCGGCGTTCAGAGGCGGGGAAGCCTTCTCTAGTGCAGTTACGCGCTTTTCTAGATCGGCTGAGCCGCTTCTCGACGCTTTGGTCTTGCTGTTGGCCCCACGCTGTCGTGCAGACGGCTAAAATAACGCTAGATGCCAGGAGCGGGGATTTCATGCGGGCGAGCGTCATATCTAACTATGATTGGACGAATTCTCGTAAAAGTCCCAAAGATTCCTTTACGCGTTCTGACCTCGTATGGGTGCATAACCGAAGCTGCTGACGCACATCGCGGCGACGGAAAGCGTTTCGTTGTGCACGCGGATGAGAAGCTGACGGCCTTTCTCGAACTCGAATCAGCGATTCAGGCGCTACCAGCCGCCAATTAAGCTTGACACGCTGGGGAGATTTTTCAAAACTCGCCGTTTGCTAAACGGATCTGAATCAGGCGGAGAGCATTTCCCCCGCTAGGTTCTTCGCCTCCTGCGGATCCCCGCAATCCCAGAATCAAACTCAGCGGGGGAAGGAAGGAAGAACTAATGAATCCGATGATTCAGCGTAAAAAAACAATTCTGCCACTTCTCATTGGCCTCGCGCTTGCCTGCTTTGTGTTTGCGCCAATGGCACAATCCCAGCGCGACGTGTGCGCGTCTGGATACGTCTGGCGAGAGGCGCAGCCGACGGATCACGTTTGCGTGACTCCCGCATCTCGCGATCTCGTTGCGCAGGAGAACAGGGCGGCTCGACAGCGCTGGACCACTGGCGCCTACGGCCCCCACACCTGCATACAGGGTTATGTGTGGCGTGAAGCCTTCAAGGGAGACGACGTCTGCGTGACGCCAGCGCGTCGTGATCAGGTCCGTGAGGAAAACCGGTTGGCACGTTCGCATCGCGCTGGCGGCCGAATCGATTGAGCGAAAGCAGTACCCACAGACATCGTAAAGGGCATCGTGCTCGCGCGTTTCGATCACGTTGCCAGCTTCATCGTAAACGCGAACCCGGTGATCGATCCCTCGAACTTTGTCACGCGGAGCGCAACAAAGCAATTGAGCAGGGCAAGTGGGACGTCGACCGGGAACAACTTGGCGATCTGGAAAGCAAGAAAAGAGCCCTTGAAGAAGCCCGCGATACACTTAGGCCTTTACGAGATCCCGCCGTAGAATAATCACCACTCCTTGAAATCGCCCGTGTGCTCGTGCGTTTCAATCACGTTGTCCGCCTCGTAAAACGCGAATCACAACAGCATCATAGCTTTCGATTCGTGTCGTTGAACGGCATCACGCGCTCGACATTGCCGGTCGAATCCAGAATGCCTGATTCCTCATATTTCATTTAGATGACCGGATTGGGGGAAGGGATTTTGGACCACCTAGAGCATTCCCTGTCTTTGAGAGGCCCCTTCGGAAGCCGAAGCACAGACTCACGGATCACCCGACGCGCTAGTTCATTCGCCCATTTTCCAACTTCGGTGCGCCGCAAGGTTGCTACAAGCGTATGATTCGTCCCAGGCTCCAATGTTATCACCTTTAAGCTTTCCAAGCGCCGGACAATCTGGTCCGGACTAAATGCACTCTCTGATTCATCGAGGCCAACGACCTCTGGTCGCAAATGAATTAGCGCGTTCCGCGTGTGGATGAGGAGCACGAACGCATCCTGCAAATCTGAAGGAAGTTGGAGATCCGCTGAGAGCTGCTTGAACTTTTTCCCTAGCCCAGGATCTTTGTTTGCGGGCCACGGCCACGACCACCCGAGTTCATTAATAAACGCCTCAACAGCGAGCACGGAGAACACGACAGATATAAGGCTAGTCTGGTCGCTGCCAACCGCGCCCGACGCTGATTCGTCAGAGACTCGGAGAAGCGCCCCGCTGCTCATAACCTGAGAAGACAGGGAGCTATTAAAGTCGATTGAATCTTTACTAGATGTGTTCATGCAGCCGTTAAGCGCGGGCGCACTTCGTAAACGTGTTGTGACCTGGTCATCCGCGCGCGGGTTAGCTGTCGCAAATCTCACACGCGGTTACGCGCTTTGAAGATATATGTGTATGCGCCAACCTCGTTCGACGGCGACTGGAACCCGAGAATTGCCCCACCAATCGACAGGGCTGCGCCAATCGGATTCCCCGTTGCGGCCCAAACAGCCCCCGTGATACTTAAGGCAAACCCAATGCGTCGTTTCCACACCTTCCGAGATAGCTGTTTGAGGTGGTTACCCGTTTCGCGAATCTCTTCGGTACGGGCAGCGAGTTCCCGCTTTGCGCTCACTTTCGGACAGAAGGCTCATTTCGCGAACGAACCGGCGAACGTCTGTTGCATATTTGCGATGCTCTGCGAGATGCGATTTACGAAATGCCAGCACTTCGTCCAACGGGACGTTCGTGAGATCGACGCTTACGGTCTGAAAATCCAAGGAGACGACCTGGCCAGCCGACGGGGCAGCTTCAAGACTCAAGAGCTCGCGAAGCGCCCCTACTAGCTCTGGGCGATCTGTAGCCGCAGACAGATTAAGGCCAAAGTCTTGACCTCGCGGTCGTAGGATCTGCGACAGGAGAACCAGCACTAATGCGCGCACCATAGGATGCATCGGGATTGAGACTCCATCCTCGCTATCCTTTGCAAGATTCCGCCGCTTAAGCTCCTCCAGAATCATCCGAGCCAGCTCTACATCCCCATAGCCACCAAGACGTGACCACGACAGTTCATGAAACTTCGTGCGTTTTTTTCCCAGCGGATCAAGGGCACCTGACGCGATCACCTCGCTTAGCGCCGTTGCCAGCTGCTTCGTTGCATCCCTGTCGACGAGAGTCTCCGGTTCAAGAATATGCAATAGACCTTCTCTCTTTAAAGGATGAGCCATTTCTGGTTCGAGTTCGAACGGCTTACCGCGCATGTACGATGGAACAAGGAGACCGACGCCATCAAAAAACAACAGTAGGTTCTTGATCCAACCCGCCGAGTGCCAAAACGGTCCGGGATAATAGAACGCAACATCCTTGAGGCTTTGATTGGTCGCCACCGACTCGGCCGATGATGCAGCTAGTCGTGCACTGCGCAGCGTCCGTGTGGCGGCGCCTTTGCGTCCTGCGGCTCGGCGCATTCGCGTCTTGGCAGCCTTCTTACCGACCGCGCGACGCCTGCGAGTAGCGGCCGCTTTCCTCCCAGCCTTTCTCAGTCGCCTAGTCCTCGCTGCTTTCTGACCTGATGTTAGTTCCATGGGCGAATTTCGTAATTTCGGCATTTTAGAAGGCCGAATCAACGCGAATGGTAGCCGCATTATTTGCCATCCGGCAATCAGAAACGCGGCGTGAATACCACAAGCGACCGAATGGCAGCACATGGGACATTAGATCAAAGCCGCGCCGGTCCTTGCGCGGGCGGACTTCGTAAACGTGCATTTTTCTTAGGGGCAACCGTCACAGGCATCGCCCTTGAACGCTTCGATGCCCTCACGCGTGATAATCGGAACCATGAGAATTGCTGCTATTCACGCTTCCACACCTCTATCCGCTGCCACCGGATTCGAAGCGCAAGAAAACGCGCATGCACGAAACTAGCGCCAGCTCAGCGGTCTTAGTTTCTACGTCAACTTAGTACCGATCGTAGTAATGATGACGCCGGTGGCCGCC
>QHNR01000092.1 GCA_003218475.1 Verrucomicrobiota bacterium
AAATGTGTTGGCCGCGTTTTACGGTAAGCAACATCTGTAGGTAATCTTCCGGCGAAGTAATCCCGTAGATACAGGAAACGCTTGCGACCACGATGGTGTCGCGGCGCGAAAGCAATGCGCTTGTCGCCGCAAGCCGCAACCGCTCAATCTCCTCGTTAATGGACGAGTCCTTCTCGATGTAAGTATCGGAGCGCGGAATGTAAGCTTCCGG
>QHNR01000094.1 GCA_003218475.1 Verrucomicrobiota bacterium
AGGTTAACGAATGGCAGAACGGCGACGGATTTTTGATCGGGCGCATTTGCCGGAGCGGCCGGCACTCCGTGAGTCGCAGCCGGCTGCTGGTTCTTATTCGACCGCTGCATGAACCACCATCCCGCAAGCAACGCGAGTATTACGAGCACAGCGACCGGAACCAGGACGGGCGATTTCTTTGAAGCTCTGGCCGCGGATGGTTCGGCGCCTTTCTCCCACGGCAGCACGATTCGGAAGAGATCCATCGGCAGCTTGATGTTCTTCAAATCCGCCGTGCCGAATTTTTCAAATCGGGCCTCGAGCGCATTACGAATCTGCCGCTCGACATCCATCGAGACGCAAATGCCGCCCGCGCCGGCCAATTGTTCGATACGCGAGGCGATATTTACCCCGTCGCCGTAGACGTCGCCGTCGCGATGAACCACGTCGCCGATGTGAATTCCGATCTTAACGGCGATGTGCCGGTCGGCCGCGACATCGGTTTTACGCTTGGCCAGCGCGCGCTGGATTTCGATTGCGCATTGCGCCGCCTCCAACGCGCTCGCGAATTCGACCAGGAAAGCGTCGCCGATGGTTTTGATCTCGGTGCCGTGAAACCGCGGGAAAATTTCGCGTAACAACCGGCGATGTTCCTCCAATAGCTCGAGAGCGACTTTGTCGTCGCGTTGGGCGAGCGCGCTGTAGCCCACCATATCGGTAAACATAATGGCGGCGAGCTTGCGCTCTTCGGTCGATTCGGTCGGCATCACCCTTTTTAATGACTATCTCAGTAAATGACAATGCTCGAGCATGACGAGTGACACGTGACCAGCAAGCGATCGGATTGTAGATAGAAATTAACAACCGCCGTGCCTCGATCACGACGCTGGCGATTGCCTAGCGTATGATAACCGTGCATAATCGGTGGTTGCGGTCTGCCTTCCATGCGAAGAACACTTGTCGCCCTATGGTTTGCCGACATTGCTGGATACAGTGAGCATGCCGCTGAGGACGAATCGAGCGCGCTGCGGCTAGTCGAACTTCTTCAAACACTGTCTCGGGAAACTGTCACACGATACCACGGACGCGTGGTCAAATTCCTCGGCGACGCAGTGCTCGCGGAATTTCCCAGCGCTGAACTGGCGGTATTATCGGCCGCGGCATTGAGCAGGCAATATGAAGAGCGATCGGCCACCATCGGCCACGCTGGGCGAGTACGAGTAGGTGTGCACTTGGGCGATGTGGCGGTGGCGCCTGACGGCGATGTCTATGGCGACACTGTGAATGCAGCCGCGAGGATCCAGCAAGCCGCCGCTGCCGGACAGGTTGTCGTCAGCCAGGATATTCGGCGCCAACTGCGCAGTCGCCGCGATTTTCGCTTCCAGGATTTGGGCGAGCATTCGTTAAAGGGGGTAGGACTGATTGAACTGCACGTCGTGAATGTGGGGAACGATTGGACAAAATTTTTTCCCGCAGGCAGCACCACCGAGAGCTCGCGTCCGGAAGAACGGAAGCAGGGATTGCACTCCCTGGCCGTCTTACCTTTTACCGATCTCAGCGCCGAACGCGACCAGGAGTATTTTGCCGATGGAATCGCCGAGGAAATCCTTAACGCCTTCACCAAGCTCGGCGAACTTCATGTCGCCGCTCGCACCTCCTCGTTTGCTTTTCGTGGCACAAACCTGGACGCGCGCGAAATTGGCACACGGCTCGGCGTCGATGTCCTGTTAGCAGGTAGCGTCCGGAAAGCCGGCAAGCGCGTGCGTATCACAGTGCAACTGATCGACAGTCGCACGGGCCACCATGTCTGGTCAGAGCGGTTCGACTGGGAGTTCGATGACATTTTTGCGATCCAGGACGAGATCGCACAAAGTGTCATTCAGGCGTTAGGTCTCTCGGTTACCCTAGGCGAGGAGCGCAGGTTGCGCAGGCGATCCACCACCAATGTTGAAGCGTATGAATTTTATTTGCGCGGACGCAAGTTGTTCCAGAAATGGACGCGGCAAAATATCGCACTCGCGCGAGCGATGTTTGAGCGCGCCACAGAAATTGATCCGAGATTCGCTGGCGCATGGGCTGGTCTGGCAACGGCGCATATTCATTTGCATGGTTGCGACAACGAACCGCATTTAGAGAAAGCCCGACATGCAAGCGCGCGTGCATTGGAGCTGGATCCGTCGTCGGCCGAAGCGCATGTTGCGGCCGGCCAGGGATTCTCGATGGAACAGCGCTATGGGGAAGCGGCGATGGAGTTCGAACGCGCGATCGAACTGGATCCGACTCTGTTCGACGCGCGTTATTATTACGGCCGGGCATGCTTCAAAGGCGGAGAGCTCGAGAAATCGCTTCATCTATTCGAACAAGCCCAAAAGCTTCGGTCGGACGATTACGAGTCTGTCTATTTGATCGGTCTGGTGTTGATGCAACTCGGACGAGCTAACGAGGCGCGCGATGCTCAGCAAGATGCGTTGAAACGCGTCACCAAATATATCGATCTGAACCCTGACGAGGCACGCCCTTATATCTTGGCCGCCGGTGCACTGGCGAGGCTAGGCCAGCGCGAACGCGCGAAACAGTGGATCGATCGCGCGCAGTCCCTGGCGCCGGACGACGACGCCATCCTTTACAATGCCGGCTGTGCCCTGGCCATTTTGGGCGAACAGGACAAGGCGCTGGACGCACTGGAGAGAGCGATTGACGCAGGTCTGGCCGGAGGGGATTGGGTGCCGCAGGATCCCGATTGGGAATCTCTCCGCGACCAGACGCGCTTCAAAGAACTCGTCGCGCGTTTAGCAGCCTCGTAAGCTCGCGCTAAAAAATCTGGTTCAAAAAATTTCAGCAAAGAACCGCTATCGAACGTGATGAGTGAGCGGGTGGTAAGTGACAGGTAAGCGATCAGATTGGTAAATGGAAATCGAAAGAGAGTTGAGATGTTACGCCCTCGCTAGCTTGCCAAGCCGTAGCTATGGGCGAAGGCTGGTGCATCAAGAATGTACCCGACTCCTAGTTTGCCGCAGAGCGGCGTGATTGTAACTTTACTTTCGCATTGATCTTATGCCAATAAATCGGAAGACAGTGATCGTTACAGGAGCGTCGCAAGGTATTGGCGCCGGCGTCGTTCAGGCGTTTCTCGCGCGTGACTACGACGTTGTCGGCACGGCGCGAAGTTAGCGGGAAAGGAGGCGTTGTCGATTGCGCTGGGCCGTTACGACGACGTGACCGCGCAACGCTTACGAGAAGGATTAATAGAGTGACCGCGAGCACCGACGCGTCCCAAGCGCAGAATAATCCAACTCTGTAGAACGGCATGTAGCGCCAGAGGCCGTGCCGATCTACGATCGTCTCTTCAAAGATGACCCACGTATTAATGAACGTTATTGCAACGGCGATCTTGGCGATCAGCGGTAAAGGAAGCGTTGTCGATGTTTTCATACTTTGCTGCGACGCTCGGACTTGAAGTGCGCTTTAAGTCAAGCGACTTTTTCTTTCATATGGCAAACATGACCATAGGCGAAGTGGCTCGCAGGGCGGGTCTGCAAGCTTCTGCAATCCGGTATTACGAGAAGATTGGCCTGTTGCCCAAGACTCAGCGCATCGGCGGGCAGCGCCGTTACGAAACCGGCGTCTTGAACTATTTGGAGGTTATCGACGTGGCCAAACGCGCTGGGTTCCGAATGGATGAGATCAGGCACCTCTTCCACGGATTTGGCAAGGGGATCCCGGCATTCCACCGCTGGCAGCTACTCGCGCAACGCAAGATAACCGAAATGGACGATCTGATCGCGAGAGCGAAGAAAATGAAACGTCTGCTCAAAAAGGCGGATCACTGTAAATGTCTTGATCTGGAAGATTGTGGTAAGGCTTTTCTCGCACGCTCAAAGAGAAGTGACGAGTGACATGTGACCAGTGACAAGCGAAGAAAGCTGAGTCGTTGAGAAGTTGAGAGCGATTAGTTGAGAGTTGAATAGAGCCGAATGATTTGGGAGAAGAGACAAATGCCTGCCATTTTCGATCGCGTGCTTCCCTTAAATCTCATTGCTAACACGACGATTTTCTATGTCGCGGCGCGGCTGTATTTGCTGCCTTTGGTTTCACGCATTCGGCCGCAACAAATACTTGTGCCGATTCTCCTTCTGCATTCAACGCGACATCTGGGGATGATGTTTCTGACCCGCGGCGCCACTTATCCGGGATTGCCTGCCGAGTTCGCTTATCCGGCAGC
>QHNR01000095.1 GCA_003218475.1 Verrucomicrobiota bacterium
ATCGCGTCTCGCACGACTTGTTCTACCGGAACAAGAACGAATTCCGGGCCAATCTCTGGCCGCCCGTCCGGCCGCTTGGCGACTTGTTGAAATTCGGTTCGAACAGGGCCGGGACATAAAGCGCACACGCTTACGCCTGTTCCGTGGAGTTCAGCTCGAAGCGCTTCAGAGAAACTGGTGACATAAGCCTTGGTAGCCGCGTAAACGGCGGAACCAGGCACCGGAAGAAAGCCAGCCGACGAACTGACGTTTAGAATACTGCCGCGGCGTTTCGCGATCATTTGCGGAAGGACGTGGCGAGTGAGTGAAGTAAGCGCCACCACATTTACCAGCGTCATTTGCTCGTTGCGAATGGAATCGCTTCTCGCAAAAAGGCCGCTGTCGCCGAGGCCGGCATTATTCACTAAAACATCGACATCGATGCTTTCGCGATCGAGCCACTCCATCAACTCCTTCAGTTGGACCAGATCAGCGAGATTAACGTTCCGAAGGCGAATCCGAACATTTGGATGCTGCAGTTGCAGTTCTTCGCGCAACTCAGCCAGCCTGTCCTCACGTCGCGCAACTAGAATCATAGATTGCGCGCGTCCGGCGAGTTGCCGCGCAAATTCGCGGCCTATACCAGCGGAAGCTCCCGTGATCAGTGCGTTACAGCCGTCGAGCTTCATGTGCGCTTGTAGCCGACAGCCTTGACGTGGGCTTTGCTAAGATGCCCACCTTTATGGCGGCCGCGATCACCGCCCACGGCTACAGCGCCGCCACTGCCTCGCAAGTGCAAACCATCCAAGTCATGTTTCGTCAACGCGCGCCAATGCCCACGCTGCAAATCGGCAAGCCGAAGATTTCCGAGTCGAACACGGACAAGATGTTTAATGCGATACCCAACAGCTTCAAACATGCGGCGAATCTGCCGATTGATTCCCTGTTGCAACACAACGCGCAGACGCGTGGGCGAGACGGAGTGAAATTGTACAACTTTTGCTCGCTGGCCGTCGAGAAAAATTCCGCGCAGCAATTTCGGGGTGAGTGCGAAGTCCCAAGGCCGATCCAACGTCACCTCATATTCCTTGTCGATCTTGTAACGCGGATGTGTAAGTCGCTGCGCCAGCTCGCCGTCGTTTGTCAGAAGAATCAGACCTTCAGTTTGTGCGTCCAAACGGCCGACGTTGAAGAGGCGCGCTAGTTTTTGTGGAAGTAGATCGAAGACTGTATCGCGCGTGTGCGGATCTCTTCGGGTCGAAACAAATCCGCCGGGTTTGTGCAACATGATAGTAAGGGCGGGAGCGGCACTAACAAGTTTGCCATCAACTTTGACATGGTCGTGCGGGCCGGGCTGTGCGCTGAAGTTGGTGCAGAGCTTGCCGTTGATCGTTACGCGACCCGCCCTGATCAACTCATCACAATGTCGCCGTGAACCGACGCCGGCAGCGGCGAGGAAACGGTTCAAGCGCATCAGGATCGTTGAAGGGTTAAAGCGTTGAACGTACCCGCTTCAACAATTCAACCGTTCAACCCTTCAACGCGCCTAAACGTCCGGCTTGGTTTTCGGCAGGCCGATGACTTTGCTGTCTTTTTTCCATTGACCGCGCTTCTTCAAAAGCTCGACGCGCTCGAAGCGTTTCAGCACATTCCGCCTGGTGGCGATCGTACTAGTCCCCTTCAAACTGCGATGTTGCGACATGGATGTACCTAAAAGTTACAAGAGTTACAATGAAAATGAGCCGCCATATTAAGCCTGCGCGGAAATTTTTCAAACGCTGTAGCGGCGCGCTCAGAGTTGATTCCCGAGCACTACGTACGTCCCCGACGTGATGACCTGGTGATAAATGTGAAAGCGGCTGGTCAATAACTGTTTCCAATAATCCGCCCGGCCTTGTTCCACGATGAGATAAACCGCACCGGCTCCGACCCATTTCTCCAACACCGCTTCTTCATTCACGAAAATATCTATCGAGGGCTTGCCGATCGGAGCTGCTTTCTGGCGGTTTTGATTAACAAGAAGGAACTTCCGGTTCAGATAAAAAACAAGGCTGCTGCTCTCGTCGAACGGCCCTTCAAAAATCGCATCGCCTCCAGCATCGAGGCGCGGATTTAGATACCGCGCTACATCTGCTAGTGAGAAATAAGGCGCGGTTCGTGCGACGCCTTCGATCATGCTAAGCCCGCCTGGAATCATGGCTGTAGCCAATGCCACCGCGGCGAGTTTTTCGCGCCGTTTGAAGATACAATAGAGCGCCAGCAGTGAGAGAAGCACGAGAGAAACACCGGTAGTCGCGAGCACCGGCCGAATTACAAGCCAGGCTGACATCGGCATCTCGTGTAACGCCCGCCATGCGGTCCATCGCGCGCCCATCGTCCCCCAGTTTCCGTTCAAAGAGCGCGCGGCTCCGATGAGCAAGCACGCCGCCAAGACGCTCATCATTCCAGTGATACCCACTGCGATTGCGCCTGCGGCGCGCAACTTTAGCGGCATCCGGTCCCACACAACCGCTGCCAAAAGCGCAACCGGGCTCCACATACTCATCGAATAATAATCCTGCCGTTGGCCCAGAAAAAGCACGGGCACAAAAACAACAGCCATCCAGCAGAGCAGCAACGCATCGGCGAAATTAATGTCGTGCGGTCGCGTCACGCGACGCCATGCGAAAAGCACGCCGGGCAGCAGTACGATGGACCACGGAAACCACCAGGCCAAATGCATGAGCACAAATTGGTGCGCAGGCATGCCCTTGTAATCATGCGTCTCATCGGTGAGTCCGCGCAGATGTCCCCACCATTCCGTACTGACCTGATACCGAAAATAACCCGGAAAATGTAATTCCGCCCAGATATGCCAGGGAGTAAGAATCAAGAGAAAGATTGCTACATATTCCCACCGCAAAAGCGCGCGATATCGCACCTGTGCTGCGCGATAGAAAATTGACAGCAATACAAGAATCGCCGCCGGGTAAAGGACGCCGAGCAAACCTTTGGTCAAGCAAGCGAAGGCCGAGCAAATCCAAAATCCGGCGAACCAGGCACGCCGATGCCGCCGCCGCTGATAACCGGACACAGCACAGAACATCGCGCCCGCGATGAACGCGCTGACCAGTGGTTCGGGCATGACAATGCGCGCGAGCAGAAATGTGCCGCAGAAGCTGAGATAAATCAGGCCGGCAATGAAGCCGCGCCAGTAATCCGTGAGCTTTTCCCCAATCAGAAAAATCAGGGCAACCGAGGCGACGACTCCAAGCGCGACCGGAAGGCGAGCAGCTGCAGCGTTTACGCCAAAGAGCTTGAAGGAAATAATAATGAGCCAGTAGAGCAGCGGCGGCTTTTGCAGGCGCGGGATGGCGTCGTTCGTTGGCAGGAGCCATTGGTGGGATTCAACCATCTCTCGGGCGGCTCCCGCATATTGCCCTTCTGTCTCACTGTACAGATCGCCGCTACCTATCGTCGCTACGTGCAACAGCGCAGCTAACGCAATTAGAATCGCGAGCAACGCGTGACGTGTCGGCGGCGGAGGCAGCGCCGGCGGCTCGAGCAGAGTTTCTTCAAGGCGTAAGCTTTGGGTGGCTGCGGTCATTCAATGCGTTCTTCGTGGGAAACAATTCCTATTTCACATTCGCCTTTGGGATTCTGCGCGGAATCGGCCTTGTGGTATTCTTGCCAGTGATCGGGCAAGCGCAGCAGTTTCCCCGTTGGCATTTGGATCAGCGCGAGCATCTGACGGCATTGCGCAATCAACGTGTTGTCCTTCGGTCGTGTGATCCGAAATCCGCACCGGAACCGCGCACGTTCTACCTGATCGAGCCAACCCTCAATCATCAGCCGATCTCCAAGTTTAGCCGCACGGCGATAATCAATCTCCGTACGTACCACCACGGGATATGTTTGCTTTTCAGCCATTTCGGCCAGGCGAAGGCCGAGTTCTTCGGCCAGATGTGTGCGCGCGATCTCAATGAAACGCAGATAAGCGATGTTCGACACGACGCCTCCGCAGTCGGTGTCGAAAAACATCACTTGCACATCTGTGCGGATTCGCGGCGCAGCCATAGTATCCTTTGAAGTATCAGATTTGAGGTTTCTCGCCTAGAATCGACAGCACTGCATCAGCCACTTCCTGAGATCGGACCGCCTTCATGCAGCGGAAATCAATTGGACATTCGCGGAGGAAACAGGGGCTGCATTCGACATGGTGTCGCAGGATAATGTGGCCACCTCCGAGCGGACCGGTCAGGCGCGGCTCAGTAGAGCCAAAAATAGCGACCACGGGCACGCCGAGCAAAGCGGCCAGATGCATCGTGCCGGTATCGTTGGTAAGCACTAAGCGGCATTCCCGCAGTTCATCGATGAGTTGATCAAGTGTTGTATGGCCTATCCGATTCACGCAATGGTCGCCAATCGCAGTCGCGATCTGATCTCCTATTGCCATGTCGTTCTTCGTTCCGAACAAAATCCATTGTGCCGATGATTGCGCGCTAACCTTTGCGGCGACCTCGGCAAATCGCTCCGGCAACCATCGTTTAGCCGGGCCGTACTCTGCGCCGGGACAAAGACCAAGTTTGGAGGTTTGATGTTTGATGTTTGATGTTTGAGGAAGGCGTTGGGCGTTGGGCGTTGGAGGTTGGGCGTTGGGCGCTTCTGCGCCGCATTCGCGCGCAACCCGAACAAACCGGAGCGAATGATGTTCTGACGGACCAGGTTTTCGCGGCTTTGGCACGGTTTGGTTCAGCAGCAATCTCCTCCAGTGCCCGAGATAACCGACCCGGCGCGGAATTCCGCTTAGCCAGGATTCAAGTGCAACACGCAGCGAATTTGGAAAAAGAATCGCAACGTCGAAAGCCGGTCGTCGCTTAAGCAACGAGACAACCTGAAGAAGCGAACCACGTGGAAATGGAATTATCGCATCCACTTCAGGAACAAGCTTCCACATCGGCGCAATCTTTGCGGGCGCGGCGATTGTCACTTGCGCGTCAGGACGCCCATTTTTGATCGCGCGCACGGCGGGCACGCTCATCACGGCGTCGCCCAGCCAGTTACTTGATCGAATCAGAATCCGAAATGGTTTTAGGTCGTGAGCTGAAATCCCCGGCGGCAGGTAGACGCCGCGTTTGTATCGCGCGAGAAGAAAATTTGGCTGGGGCGTTTTCCACCGATTATGAACCCAAAACCAATCTTCCGGCGAGACGCGAATTTGTTGCTCGATGATCTCATTCATTCGCGAAGTGAGGTCTGCGACAGAAGCGGCAGGCTGATCAAACCGCTCTGTGAACACCATGCGCCAGCGCGCTGGACCGATTGTGTAAACCCCAGCAGCGATGAGCGCAGCTCGGGTGCGCTTCGCGAGCAAAGCAGGCAGAGGCGAAGTGGATGCCAGCCTTCCGACAAACGGCGTCCAAAGCCCGTGGTCGCCAGCGTGTTGGTCAGACAAAACGCCCACACCGCCACCGGAACGCAGCAACTCGATCACCGGCTCAAATCCTGCCTGGCGATCGAATAATTCCAGCCCAGTTTGGCTGCGCGTCCGGCGCACATGTTCGTCAATAAAACGATTGCCAAGTTTCTGATAGACGCTCGCATTTCGCACGAACCCGACAAACTTCGGCATCAACTGCGCGAATAATTCCCACGTTCCCAGATGACTCAAAACGAGCACCACGGGAACGCCCGCGCGAAATTCGCGGGCCATTGCCTCGATATTTTCGACCTTGACCCGGCGAAGGATTTTCTCTGGCGGCATTGCAGTGAGTTTGACGCTGCAAAGGAAATTGGCGCCAAGCAGCCGAAAATGGCGGCGTACAAGGCGACGCAATTCACGAGGCGACTTTTCATCGGCAAACGCAATTGCAACGTTGTGTTCCGCGAGCTGCCGATATTTCCCAGAAACAAGCCAGGCACAAAAGCCGAGCAATTGCCCAACAGCAAACAGCAACGGCAATGGCAGTGCCGCGGCAATGGCCGACCCCGCGCGAAAGAGGAGGTAAACGACAAAATCGAGCATTGCGGAACCGGCCGTATCGGGGTGTGGCGCGGCAGGGTAGATTTGCCTGCGGCTTGCTTCAACCAATATAATGTCAGCGGTGTCGTCAGCAGATCACTCTTCTTTTGATTCTGATTTCGCGCGCGCGATCTCGCGGAGGTTCGAGCACGGCCGATTTCTCGTCATCGGAGGCAACTCTCGGGAACTGGAGTCTCAATTCGCAGAAGCGGGCAGAGAAGCTGACGTGTGGTCTCCTGACGAGCTAGCTTCGAAGCTGGGTCAGGACGCAGGCAAGGCGCGCTTTCAAACCGCGGTTTGGTTTTATCCGTCACGAGAACACGAGGACGATACGGTGACGGAAGCGCTCTCGGGCTGCGCAGACACAATCGTCCTAGTGCCTGGACCTGGGGCTGACCTTGCTCGGCGGCGTCCCGAACTTGTGCAGCGTTTCACCCGCTTTGGGTTTGTCCCCGATTACGAATACGACCTGATGGATCTGCATCCAGGAGCCGGGTGCCTTCAGCATTTGCCAGGCCAAGCAGTTAGTGAGCGGGTCCCTGCTATTGAGATGGCTTTTGCCCGACTGAACAGCAAGCTGGGTGCGTTGCGGCGAACACTTGAAATTCATGGCTCCGAATTGGAAGGAGCACAGCGTCATATCGCCTCACTGGAGGAGAAGCTTCTCAAATTAAAAGAATACACGCGCGAACTAAGGTTGCTAAAAGAGCGGAAGCAAAAACTGCGCAAATCCTCGGAGCGCAGGCTAGGTCAGATATTGCTCGCGCCGTATCGCCTTCCGCAACATCTGGCTCAAACGGTGTGGAAAAAGCTTGGCCGAAAGCGGGGAAAACCCACGTCTGTTGCGCCCAACGAATACCAAAAGTGGTTCGAACGACATCGTGCGAGTGCACAGGATCTGGAGCGGATGCGCGATGAGGCGCGCGCGTTCGCCTTGCGACCGCTCATCAGTGTTATTACGCCAGTTTTTGATACGCCCGTGCAACGGCTGGAAGAAGCCGTCGAATCAGTCGTCGCACAAGCACATGAAAACTGGGAGCTCGTGCTCGTGGACGATGGATCGACCGGCATCGAGTTGCTCCGCATGCTGCCTCGCGTCGCCGCGCGCGACCAGCGCATTGTACTGACGAGCCTCGGAAAACACGGAGGAATCTCGGCGGCGTCAAATCATGGAATTGCACTCGCGCGCGGAGAGTGGGTCATTTTTCTTGATCACGACGATGTCCTCGAACCCGATGCGCTCTTCCAGGTTCTGAAAGCTTTGCAGACGCATCCCGATGTCGACCTGATTTACTCGGATGAAGACAAGCTCGCCGACGATGGCTTTGAAGCGCCCGTGTTTAAGCCAGATTGGTCACCCGATTTTTTTCTGTCCTATAATTACCTCGGGCATTTGACTGCCGTACGGCTCGACGTCGTGGAGAAGGCCGGCGGATTCCGCTCTGAATTCGATAGCGCACAGGATTACGATCTCTTATTTCGCATCGTCGAGCGGACCAACCGAATTCATCATATTCCGCGTGTTCTCTATCACTGGCGTCGGAGTGAAGGTTCCAGCGCGATCAGCGTCCGGCAAAAACCGGGACAGTTGGAAGCCTCACGGCTTGCAATTGAAGGTCACCTGAAGCGTCGCGGCGAACCGGCCCATCTTGCTGTCGACTGGCGAACGCACGCCTTCTGTGTCAGACGCGAGCTGTTGGAGGCGAGAAAAATTTCGGTCATTATTCGAGCTCGCCATGACGCGGAATCGCTTGAGCGGTACGTCGAAGCGCTGACGGCCCAGACAAACTACCCGAACTACGAGATCGTCATCGTCCAGGTTAACGAGAAATTCCCAGAAAGTGTTACGCGTTTCTCGCATCGTTTGCTGTATCTGTCGGACGCGATGGCCGATTCGACAGCGAAAAATTATGCGGTCGAGCAGACCGACAGTCCGTGGCTTCTTTTCCTTGACGGCAGTATCGAAGTTATCGAACCGGATTGGCTCACGATCATGGCTGAGCATGTCCAGCGGCCGGAAGTCGGCGCGGTAGGCGCACGGCTGTTAAACTCGGATGGCTTCATTGAGCACGCGGGAATTGTTGTGGGCGTCAATAACATTGCGCAGCCGGCTTATCGCGGTATCCCAGCAGAACATGCCGGGGCGGCGAACCGCCAGTTACAATTGACTCGCAACTGCAGTGCGGTATCGAGCGCGTGTATGCTCACGCAGCGCGAAATTTTTCAAGAGGTGGGAGGATTCGACGCAAATCTGTTTGGCGCGCTCGCCGACGTGGATCTTTGTCTGAAAATAAGGCATGCGGGCTATCTGATTGTTTACACCCCTTTTGCAAGACTTTATTGGCATGACGCACCTGGCAAAGTAGACATGGCTGGGCAGGAGATAATGGAGCAACGCTGGGCTGGCGTTCTGCATGGCGATCCTTATTACAATCCAAATCTTTCTCGCGAACGCGCGGATTTCTCGCTAGGCAAGTAACAAGCTTGGAAAGACTGATATGAATAAAAGCGAAACAAGTTTGTGGCTGGGCGTGAGCGAGGCAGCACGAAATGCATTGACTCCGCGTGATTATAAATTGAGCTCTTTGCCGCAACGAATCGCAAATCTAGGTATTCCTGTCGGCGAACTGGCAGAGGCGGACCGGTCGAGGCCGGACATAAAGCGCGTCTGGATTCCTGGCGTGGAAATTTTTCCACGAAAAATTCATTCGCAGCGTCATCGCGGAATTTTCGGTGAATTTGTCCGACGTGACGAAGGAGTCTTGGCGAAGATCGGATTTTGGCCGAAGCAATGGTCGGCCGCACGCATGTTTGCACCCAGCGCCAAGGGATTTCATGTGCATCCACCAAATATTCCGCCCGACACGACCGCCGAAAAATGGCTGCGACGTTTGTTCATGCACGGGCCACAAAATTATGCGCGGCGTCGTTATGATGACGAACAGTGGGACGTCATGTTTTTTCTCCAAGGACGGGTGGAGATGATTTTGTGCGACCTGCGTGCTGGTTTTTCCAAGCGCATTATGCGTTTCTTCATCGATGGCGACAATCATCAGAGCAGTAACAATGCGGGAGTGGTCGTTCCACCCGGAGTCGCGCACGCCATTCGCGTAGAAGGATCGGAAGACGTGATCATGGTTTATGGGACGAGCACCGTCTTCCATCCCGAATTCGAGGGGCGCATTGCGAGCGAAGTCGAGAGTGCAGACTTACCCGAACCCTGGCAGCGGTTTTTGGGTAGTGGCGATTGACCTGAGTCACCCAGGGACGGTTCCTGTAAACCCTCCTACCCTTTCTTCAATGAAGCGAAGTTTCGATCCGGCCGTGTTGGAAATGATGGATCGGCCGCAACCGGTTTCGGCCGAGTTAGAGCGCGACCTGGAGCGTATCCGGCAACTGAATCGCTGGTTCGGCAGCTATCGTCTCGTTCTCGGCTTTATGCGCCGCTGGCTCCGCCCGGGTGCTCGTGTTCGGATTGTCGATCTTGCTACCGGCTCCGGCGACATTCCGCGATTAATTACCGATTACGCACGCAAAATTCGCGCGCAAGTCGAAATTGACGCTTTAGATCGACAGCCTGCGACCTTAGAGGTCGCCACGAAATTGAGCACCGGCTACCCGGAAATTTACTATCGCGAAGCCGATATTCTTGAATGGGATTCTGTCGAAAGCTACGACATCGTGCTGTGCACACTTGCGCTTCATCATTTCAGCGATGAAGACGCTGTAACTGTGTTGCGACGATGTCGCGAGCTGTCCCGGAAATTTGTCCTGGTGTCGGACTTGCGGCGCGGACTTCTGGCCACGGCTGGAGTGTATCTTTTGACCGCACTCATTTTTCGCGAACCCATGACACGCTACGACGCGCGGCTTTCTGCCGAACGCGCATTTTCATTTTCAGAAATGCGCAAACTCGCCATGGGCGCCGGCTGGCAAAATTTCGGGCACAGGAGATGTCGGGTCGGGCGCCAAGCCATTTGGCTTGAATGAAATTCAAGTTGAATTGACCTTGTCTGCAGCTTGAAATCAGCGTGAAATGAGACCTTAAATTTGCGAAGTCGTAATGAATTGAACCACAAACGGAAGGGAATTTATGCCGCTCTTGAAACCTGACCCGACATTTTACCCATCGCCGCGATTGGCGATGCAAGCCTCGCCCGAGAAGCATGCATTTGTCGCGGCGCTCAACACGCCCGGTAGTAAGCTTAACGACGCGATAGTAGTTGTGGATCTCGATCCCGGGTCCCCGACTTACGGGCAACGCGTTGGCCAGGTGACCTTGCCGGAGTTTGGCGATGAGCTGCACCATTTCGGTTGGAATGCTTGCAGTTCGGCACTTTGTCCGTATGCGCCACATCCGCATGTCGAGCGGCGTTATCTGGTGGTGCCTGGGCTGCGCTCGTCGCGCATGCATATCATCGACACAAAGCCGAATCCACGAAAACCGAAGGTGATCAAAGTGATCGAAACGGAAGAAGTTTTTAAGCGAGCCAATTATTCGCGTCCGCACACGATTCATTGTGGACCGGAAGCCATTTATGTTAGCGCGCTTGGAGCGCCCAATGGAGACGGCCCGGGCGGCATTTTCATGCTCGATTGCGAGACGTTCGACATCTTGGGCCAATGGGAGATGGACCGCGGACCCCAGTTTCTTCAATATGATTTCTGGTGGCATTTGGGACTCGACACGCTGCTCACGAGCGAGTGGGGTACCCCGAATATGATTGAGACCGGGCTGCAGCCCGACTTGCTGCTTGGTAGCAAATACGGTCATCAAGTGCACGTATGGGATCTGCGTCGGCGCCGCCATGTTCAGGCGCTCGATTTGGGTAAGGAGCAACAAATGGTGCTCGAGATGCGTCCAGCCCACGATCCCACTAAGGCATACGGCTTCGCCTGCGTCGTTATTTCGCTCAAGGATTTATCCGCCTCTGTCTGGGTCTGGCACCGCAGCAACGGGGCATGGGACATTAAGAAAGTGATCGAAATTCCAGCGGAACCGGCTGACCCAGCAAGATTACCACCTATGCTGAAAGATTTTAAAGCGGTGCCGCCGCTTGTGACGGACATCGACTTATCGCTCGACGACAAATTTCTTTACGTCTCCTGCTGGGGAACAGGCGAGTTTTTGCAGTACGATGTGTCGGACCCGTTTAATCCGAAGAAGACCGGCTCGGTGCGAATCGGCGGTATCGTTAATCGCACGCCGCATCCAAAGAAGCCAAACCAGCCACTCGCCGGTGGCCCGCAAATGCTGGAAGTGAGCCGCGATGGCAAACGAGTCTATTTCACCAACTCGCTTTACGTCGCGTGGGACGAGCAATTTTATCCCGATGGCGTAGGCAGTTGGATGGTCAAGCTTGAGGCTGACCCCCAAGGTGGCATGAGGTTCGACGAAAACTTTTTCGTTGAGAACAGCGATTATCGTGTTCACCAGATCCGCCTCGAAGGCGGCGATTGCTCGAGCGATTCGTTTTGCTTTCCGTGAGCAGGCTCTGGCCGTGGCTGGCGGTCTTTGGGCTGGGCATTTTTCACGGGATAAATCCTGCCATGGGATGGTTGTTCGCCGTGGCGCTGGGGCTGCAGGAGCAGAAGCGCGCAGCGGTGCTCCGTGCGCTGCCGCCGATGGTGCTGGGGCACGCGCTTTCCATTGCGATCATCATCACCGCGGTGCTTCTGGCCCGCGTTAGCCTGCCACATGGGACTGTAAAAATTGCCGCTGCCGCGATCCTGTTTGCCTTCGGCTTCTATCGGCTCTTGCGTTCGCGTCATCCGAATTGGGTTGGCATGCGAGTCGGGTTTGGTGATTTGACCCTGTGGTCCTTTGTCATGGCATCAGCGCATGGCGCAGGGTTGATGCTCGTTCCATTCTTCCTGGGATCGCCGGCTCCAGACGGCGCGCATCACCACAAGTCTCACCACGGCACTGCGTTCGCGAATTTTGGCGCGCCTTCTCAGCTCGCGGCTTCGGTCGCAATTCACACCTTGGGATATCTTCTAATGACTGCGCTCGTCGCAATTCTGGTTTACGAAAAACTTGGGGTCGGAATGCTGCGCCGTGCGTGGTTCAACATCGATTTGGTCTGGATGCTTGCGCTGATGG
>QHNR01000098.1 GCA_003218475.1 Verrucomicrobiota bacterium
ACTTTCACACGGCGACCTTGCTGCCCAACGGCAAGGTGTTGGTGGCAGCGGGAATTAATAGCAGCGGCCAGCTTATCAGCGCGGAACTGTACGACCCTGCCAGCGGGATGTGGACTGCCACGGGCAGCCTCAACACCGCCCGCGAACAGCACACGGCGACGTTGCTGCCTAACGGCAAGGTGCTCGTGGCAGGGGGACAGGCTAGCGGCAGCTTTCTTAGCAGCGCGGAACTGTACGACCCTGCCAGCGGGATGTGGACTGCCACGCCCAGCCTCAACACCGCACACTGGATACATACGGCGACGTTGCTGCTCAACGGCAAGGTGCTGGTGGCAGCGGGACAGAATAACGGCGGCTATCTTACCAGCGCGGAACTGTACGACGTTGGGCTCGGATTTATGCGGCCAAGTTGGCAACCGCAAATCGCCACGGCGACTTCACCGCTGGTGCTTGGCACCAGCCTTGTACTCACCGGCTCGCGTTTCCAAGGCATCTCGCAAGCCTCCTGCGGAACCTTCCAGGACTCATCGACCAATTACCCCGTAGTCCAACTGCGCGACATCGACAACAGCCAGGTCGCCTTTCTCCCGGTGCATCCAATAGCAGGCTGGTCCGATACCACCTTTACTTCGACCCCGGTGAATAATTTTCCTCCCGGCCCATCTCTGGTGACCGTCTTTACCAACGGCATCCCCAGCGACTCCAAATATGTGCTCGTACTGGGTGTCGCGCCGAGCCCCACACCTACGCCTACAGCCAGCCCTGCTGCAACAGCTACAGCGACGGCAACCGCAACAGCTACGTTTACACCTACGCCTACGGCAACAGCTACGTTTACTCCGACTCCAACCCCGACGGCGACGGCGACCGCTACGTTCACGCCTACACCAACTCCAACAGCCACTCACACTCCAACTGCAACACCAACAGCTACTCACACTCCGACGCCTACCCCCACAGCCACTCACACGCCGACTCCGACCGCTACAGCTACGTTCACGCCAACACCAACAGCCACTCACACTCCGACGCCTACTCCAACAGCCACGTTTACACCGACCCCGACACCGACGGCGACAGCCACGGCTACGGCGACATTCACGCCAACCCCAACTCCAACAGCTACTCACACTCCGACGCCTACCCCAACAGCCACGTTTACACCGACCCCGACAGCTACGTTTACCCCAACTCCGGCAGCGACGGCGACAGCCACGGCTACGTTCACGCCCACACCAACGCCGACCGCTACTCACACGCCCACGCCGACCGCGACAGCCACGTTAACTCCGACTCCGACAGCTACGGCTACGTTTACGCCTACACCTACGCCAACTCCAACAGCTACTCACACGCCGACGCCTTTGCCGTCGGCCACAGCTACACCGACAGCGACGTTCACACCGACACCTACAGCCACAGCTACGTTTACTCCGACGCCAACGGCGACAGCGACGGCGACGCCAACAGCGACTCAGCCTCCGTCGCCAACACCTACGGCGTCGGCGACAGCAACACCGACTGCGACAGCTACGGCAACAGCTACTGCTACGCCAACGGCCACTGCGACGGTCACGCCTCCACCTAGTCCAACACCGACTGCAACAGAGACTCCAACGCCAACACCAACGGCTACGGCAACTGCAACCGCTACAGCCACTCCAACTGCAACAGCGACCGCAACTCCAACTCCAACGTCGATTTGTCCGCACCCGCAGGGTTACTGGAAAAATAATCCGAATGCGTGGCCGGTGAATAGTCTGATGCTGGGGAGCCAGACATATACCAAGACGGAATTGCTGAGGATATTGAGGACTCCCGTCGGCACTGGACCGAGAGCCGATGCCAGTCTGATCCTGGCCGATCAGCTCATCGCTGCCAAATTGAACATTGCCAATGGTGTTGATGGGACGCCGGTGACCAGCGCGATCGCTGATGCGAATGCCGTGCTTTCCTTGTACAGCGGCAAGCTGCCATACAGGGTCAGGCCGAATTCAACAAATGGCCAGCGAATGGTCAACGACGCAAACGTGTTAGGTAATTACAACAACGGCTTGCTGACACCCGGCTGCGGGGGATAAGACACGAATTTCACAAATTCACACAAATTCATGGCGAGCGGGCCCCGATCTCTCGGGGCACGCCGGTTCACCTTGCAATTCAATGAATGCTCCCGATGGGACTACGGAAGCGGATCGATTTTCAAAAGCTCTTCATGATTCTCTGCGGAGCGCCAGCGGTTCAGTAGCTCTTCCCGGTGGAGCAATCCCCACTCAGCGACTAATCCCAGCGCTCGCGCCGGCAAATAACCTGTCAGTACGGCCAGAGTATCGATTGTTATCTTCGCTCTGTATTCCCCGTACTGCACATGGAAGTGCGGCGGCGGATGGTCATCATAATACATCCGGATGATCAGCCCGTAGAAACGGCTGAGTTCAGACATCGCTTGGGTCTGTCTAAGCCGAGGGAAACAAATCTTCTACAGTTTTGCCCGTCAGCCTCATGTAGGTGGCATCCGGACAAACTTCGATGTCTTCGCTCCACGCGATCGCGCCTGCCTCGCTGATATAAACCCTTTGAAAATTCCTGTAGTCGTTCCAAAACTTGAAGACGCCTTTGCCAGCGAGGTGGGAGAAATCTACCTGGCCTTCGGCGCCATCTGAGTATTTGATCCAGATGTGGTAATTTGAGAGCGGTTTCACCGCAACGGGTACAGGAACATCCATCTGGCCACGTTACTGGTTTTGTCATGCTCAGGCAAGGAAGCCAGAGAATAGGCGATTTAAGGTAGGGCGGGTCCCGATGGATCGGGGGCTCGCTGGTCAGGTTCGGGGATTCACGGCGCGCACGGAGTGACGCGCCCTACCAATTCACGACGGCGCGCACCCATTCGACTTCGCTCCCGCCTTCGGTCAACTTCGGCGTGGCGAGCAGGGCAGGCTGTGACGCGCCGTAGCTTCCTTCTGCTTAAAGAAGAATCATCCGTTCCATCCGGTAACCTGTCATGCCGCATTCCGTTAATTTCTCCACCTTGAGGATGACGCCACCAGCCAACCCAGCCGGGGTCACCGACCCCGCTACAGCGGCGCGGTGCCATTTGCGCTTAGCTCTAAGGCACACCGGCAATAGAGTCGCTCCGTGGCCGAGGATGATCAGGCGGAGGCGCCGCACCATGGGCGGCTTTGGCGCCGTGTATGGATTGGCCTTGCTGTATGCGCAGCACTCGTGATCATTTTTCATCGGCCAATTTTGCTGGCGATTGGCCGAAGAATTGTGCTGCAATATGCCGCAAAGGAAAGTTTAAAGGCTGATTTTCGTGTTGAGGGAAATCCGTTCGGTAGCGTCACGATTCGGAATCTCCACGCGTTTGCGACAGGTCCGTCGCAATATGAAACGATCGACATCGATTATCTCTACCTTGATTACAGTTTGCTTGGGTACGCGCGGCATGGTCTGCCCCGGTTGTTCAACGACGTTGAAGCGCGCTCGGCCAACATTGTCTTAAATCCTTCCAAGGCGCCGTTGAGGCCGCGGCCGCCGCATCCGCAATTGAAGTTGCCAAGGTTCTTCCCGGAACGACTGCGTGCTACGGACACCACAGTGATCGTTAGAAATCAGCCGTACGATTTTGTCGTTGGACATGCTGACCTGGAACTAAACCCGCGCACTCCCGGAGAGCTGCGGATCGAGACACTGCAACTTCCCTCTGGCGATACGTGGTCGAGAATTTCCGGCCAAACCTCTTACACGAACAAGAACCTCATTCTGCGCGACCTGAATTTAAGCGATCAGGAGCAGCTTCACTTTCTGAGCATCGACGCGTCGCAAATTGATGCCAACGCACTGCCGATCGCACTCAATTGCACAGTTGGGGGCGGCCAAATATCGGCCACCGCCGCGCTGAGCGAAACAAAGTCGTCGCTCGACACGAAGCTACATGTCGCCGCGGAGAAAGTTGCGGCGGACGCGCTGAACAAGTTCCTGATTTTTCCGGAGAATTATCTTTCTGGCGAGATTGAGCGCCTTACTCTCGAAGGCGGAGGCGCTAGCGACGCTCCACGGACCTGGAGCGGTACGCTGTCGCTACAACTGGGCGACGTGCATCGGAAGGAAATCAATTTCGACCGTGCAATAATAGAAATCACAGCGGAACGGGGCCGGGCAGTTTTGCGTTCGGCCGACATAATTAAGGAGACGAACGAATTCCATCTTCGCGGCTCAATGGAATTGCCGGCCACGTTCGCAGATTTTGGCCGCACACCGACGAATCTGGAGATTTCGGGCAAGGCGCCTGATCTGCAGCGGCTAACGACGGGCACGACTGTGGCGCTGACAGGCTCAGCTCAATTCAGTGGCAAGATCGATATTATAGATGCAAACGTGCAGGCGACTCTCGGCGTCACCGCAAGTACCCTCGGTTTCCGGGATGGAATAATTGACAAGTTGACGTGTACCCTTCGGGCCTCGAAGCGCGTCGCGCGCGCCGATACTAAACGATCGTGGTTTGCGGATCTCCGCACAGCGATGGAGTTCAATTTAACGGGAATACGTTACCGCGATTACGCTATCGACTCAGCAGAAGGATCGTCCAACTCCAGTGATGATGTTCTCGGACTCGACCGGTTCATTCTGCGACGACGAGAAAACGAACTGAATGTTCATGGCCGATACATTCTACCGGCAGAGGTGAGCACGTTCGCTTCGCAGCCAGCGGACGTCGACGTCACGTTAAACGCCGCTAACGTTGGCGACTTCTGGGTTGCTGATTCTCCGACGAAAGTGAGCGGTCCTTTGCAGTTGCAGGCGCAGATTCAATGGAAGCAAGAAATCGCGAACGGCCAGATCTCGCTCTCAGGCACAAATCTCGTGATGCGCGACCTGGTGTTTCGGCAAGTCAGCACGCAGTGTGCGATCTCAAACAACGCAGTCTATCTGAACGATCTCAGCGCGACTCTGAACGATACCGATTTTGTTAACGCGACTGGAACAATGAATCTGCGGCGACCTTACCACTACAGCGGCAAAATTTCGGCAAACGTCGCGAACCTATCGACACTTCAGCCACTGCTCCGCGCTTCCGGCAATCAGAACGCACTTACCGGTGCAGTTAAGCTGGACTGGGAAGGGGCGGGACAAGGAGTGACGGCTTCCCAGCCGTCAAGCTCGAAATCGACCCAGAAAGCGTTCGGGGTCGCTCCTTGGAAGAATTCCGGGAACCTGAAACTTGAATTGCAAAAAGGACGTTATGGAAATCTGCAATCCTTGCAGGCGAACGTGGAGGCGTCCTACTCGCCAGAGAAGCTGGACGTACCGACGATCTTTTTCGCCACCAGCAACATGGATTTCCATGCGATTGCACACGCCGAAGGAGAAAAGCTTGAAATCGACAAGATTGAACTTAACCAGGTCGTAACCGCGCAACCGCGAAAAGGTGGCCGCAGCGGCGCGCGCGCCGAGCCCGCTGTCCCGCAGGGTCGTATCAATTACGCGTACGGCTACATCTCCATTCCGTTTGTGTGGAGAAACCTTGGAACAAGTGCCCCGGTTGTCCCGTCGTCCGGGAAGGTTGCGGCAATAATGCAATCTGAGAACCTCGACTTAAAAAAAGTTTTCGACGATCTCGGATTTGACGCGAAAACGTCCGGCGTTGTGAACGCAAAGCTCGATGCCGATGGAACAATCGGCGATGTAAACGCGCGATTGGACCTTCAGATTCACGATTTGCGGAGTGAATACTGGCCAAAAATGGAGCCTGCGACTTTCACGCTGAACGCACAGACTGTTCACGATCAGTTGGTATTTTCAGGCAAACTGGAACAGACGCGTCTTCAGCCGATTGAGATCAATGCAAGCATGCCATTGGACATTCCGAAGATTGTGGCTGCCCGAACGTTGCCTGACGACACGCCGATTACCGCGAAAGCTCACGTTCCGCGCACGTCCGTAAATTTTGTTCGGCAATTTGTTCCGGAGCTTGCGCAACTGGATGGCGAGCTTGGAATGGATGTTGATGTGACCGGTACAATTGGTCACCCCGTGTTAAGTGGGGCAGGGGATATGACGGTGAATGTCGCGCGTTTTACGGACGCCACCATTCCCTCGGTAGGCGGTTTCAACGCGCGGATAACTTTCAGGGATAACGAGGTCACGCTCGATCGGTTCGGAGGCGATGTCGCAGGTGGACCATTCACAATGAGCGGTCGGGTCACGTTTCCCAAGCTGATTGCACCGACTGTCGATTTACGGTTCAGAGCTCAGAGCGTGTTAGTCGCGCGAAACGATACACTCACCGTGCGCGCGGACGCGGACGTTGCGATAACCGGGCCGTTCGCCGCCGGGAAAGTTTCCGGCAACGTCGCACTGACAAACAGCAAGTTCCTGAAAAACATTGATCTCATACCAATTGGCTTGCCGGGCAGGCCCGCACCGCAAGCACCGGCGGAACGCCCTGAATTGTTTTCGCTGCCGGCCCCTCCATTGCGTGACTGGAAATTCGATGTGGCAATTAAAACTAAAGACCCGGTGCTGATTCGCGGAAATCTGGCGACCGGCGAAGCGACCACCGACCTGAAATTGACAGGGACGGGGCTTCGTCCTGCCCTGCAAGGCGTGGTGCAGATGGAAGATGTCGAAGCGACGTTGCCTTTCAGCCGGCTGAATGTTACGCGCGGATTGCTCACTTTTACTCAAGACGATCCAATGAATCCGCGGGTCGATCTGCAAGGCACGTCGGTCATCCGCGATTATACGGTGCGCGTTTACGTGTACGGAACTTTGCTTTCGCCAGAAGCGGTTTTCACGAGTGAACCGCCGCTGGCGCAGGAGGAAATCATTTCATTGATCGCGACTGGCGCGACGCGACGGGAACTTTCGACTGGCAACGTTCTGGCTGGCCGGGCGGCCATGTTACTGGTGCAACAGCTTTACCGCAAAATTGTCAAAAAAGGTGAGCCAACCGAGAGCAATACGGTGTTTAACAAGTTGGATCTGGACTTGGGAACGGTTGATCCGCGAACAGGTCAACAGCAAGCCACCGTGCGATTCAAGATCAATGATAACCTTGTACTTACTGGCGATGTCGGTGTTCATGGCAGTTTCCGGGGGAAAGTTAAATATCTGATTCGTTTTCGATAGGTCCTAAGATGCGATACAGGGTCCTTTTCTCTGTTGGAAGCGTGGCCCTCGCATTTGAAGTGACAGCGCAGACTGCGGTTGATGTCGTTCGACCGGAGGAGCAACAGAGAGAGCGTCGAGCGGTCGTGAAAGAGCAGGAAAAACGTGCAAAGCACGCGAGCATCATCGAATTTCGCGGTCAACAGGCGTTCCAGGACAAAGAGTTACGCTCGGCGCTGAAAGAAGAGATCGCCACCGTCGAAGATTTTGGATTAACCCCAGCTCGCGCCGACGATCTCGCGTTTTTCCTGGCAGTCTTTTACCGAAAGCACGGCTACGCGAAGGTGAACGTGCGTTACGTCATCGAGTCGGGTAACCGTTTGCGTTTGGACATAACCGAAGGGCCGCGATTCATGCTGAACAAGGTCATGTTTGACGGAAATACGCGAGAGCCTGCAGACAAACTGTTTGAGTACCTGGTGGGCCCGACGCGCGAGCGCTACTCGCGGCTGGAGAAAAGATTACCGTTCGTGGCGGCCGACATGGACGAGGGAGCAAAGCTGGTACAGCGGTTTTATGTAGCGGAAGGATTTCTGGATGTGGTGGTCGATCCGCCGCGTTCCAAATTCGAGGGACAAAGCCCCGAGGTCGACGTTGTCGTTCCGATTCACGAAGGGCGCCAATATTTTTTCGGTCACATCGCATTCAGCGGACAAACTGTTTACGGTGCGGAGGCGCTCCGGGGACAGATCGTTGATCTGCTGCAGCGGCCTTACACCGACGTACGCGTAGAGGATATTCCGCGGCGTCTCCAGGCATATTACAAGGCGCGCGGGTATTACGACGTGAAAGTAGAAGCCACTGGCGCACCGGAAGAGGCGGTGAATGGTCGCGTGCCGGTTCAAATCGTGATTTCTCCTGGACCGGTTTATCACTTTGACGGCGTGACGGTGAATGGACTGCAGCGGTTGCATCCGAGCTTTGTGGCGAAACGCTTTACAAGATTACGCGGAAAGACCTACAGCCCGGATGTTCTAGATGAGCGATTTCGCACTCTGATGAAGACCGGCCTCTTCAACCTGCTGCAAATCAAACCCGTCCCAGTCGATGGCCATCTCTTGCGACTCGACATTTCAGCCGAGGAAGCCAAGAGCAAGGAATTTGGCTTTTGGGTCGGGTTCGATACTTACGAAGGAGCACTTGCCGGTGTTCAGGCCGGCGACCGCGATTTGTTCGGCACCGGCCGTGCGGGTTCTGCAACGATCGAGGTCTCGCAGCGCAGCTACCGAGGCGAACTTCTTTATCAGGACCCGTTCTTTCTCGACACAGACTTTGTTTTCACCGCGCGAGCGTTTGCCCTCACTTTTGATTACGACGGATACACAAAGTTTGAACTGGGCGGAAGGTTCGAGCTGAGCCGCAAAATTTCAAAGTATGATGAGGCGGCGTTGAATTTCGCGGTGCGGCACGTGGATATAACCGACTCAAAGATCAGGCCGAGCTTTCTCCTTGGGCCAGATGAGTACCAGGTAGACACGATCGGACTCACCAACACGCTTGATCTGCGCGAAAGCCCCTATGTAAATCCGCGCGGGTTTCTCATCGGTAACACACTCGATCTCGCATCGAGCGCGCTAGGAAGTGACATCGAATATATCCGCGGAACGATGCGGGTTGGTTATTATCTTCCGTTTGGACCCAAGCCGCTGACGCCAGGTGTGGTGGTAGACGAACCCGCAGGCACGCCCTTTCAGCGTTGGTTCCGGCAGTCATCGATCGCGTTCGGCGCGCGGGCCGGGATCCTTCATTCGCTCACAAACAGCGGCGGTGACGAAGCAACGGCCATTCCTATCGACGAGCGCTTTTTCAATGGCGGCGCCACAACGGTGCGCAGTTTCGGCGAACGCGATCTCGGTCCGCACGACAATCACGGTCACCCCGTCGGGGGCGAATTCTATACCGTCTTTAATGTCGAATACACTTTTCCGATTTTCGGAGAACTGCAGGGCGCCGTATTCACTGATGCGGGTAATCTTTTGCCGACCTCGGAGGATATTGGCCTTAGCGATATGCGGTACGCCATAGGTGCGGGCTTGCGCTACAAGCTGCCCGTCGGCCCGATTCGCCTCGATTACGGCGTCAATCCCGATCCACACCAATTTGAAGACTTCGGCGCGTTCCACTTCAGTTTTGGCTTTGCTTTTTGATGGAGACCCGTGAATTACGCGAATGACGCCAATAAGACTCTTGTCGAAAGTTCGCAAAATTCTGGAACGTTATTCGTGTGCTTAGAGTGACTCACGAGCACTTCATCTGTTTTCTTATGGAGATGCGAATGCAGATTTCTGGGAAGCGCAGGCTGCCAGCCTGCAGCATTCGGTCGCTGGCCGAATGCACTCGGCAGCGCAACCATCCAAAGCGACGAAGCATGTTCGCGGCAAGCTGCCGCGAACTACAGGCCGGCGGCCTGTGCTCCCCAGACATGAGAATTCGCTGCAATCGGTGATCGCGCATGACTCGGCGAAATCTCGGAGACACCCCGCGAGAGGAATTCCGGAAGCAACTGCACGAATTGGCAGATTGGGTTGCTGATTTCCGTGAAAATATCGAGTCGTTGCGCGTCGCGCCTGGTGAGAAGCCGGGCGCAATTCGTGCGCGGCTTCCTGCGCAGGGGCCCGAGGAAGGCGAGTCGTTTGAGAAAATTCTGGGAGACGTCGACCGGCTGATCGTTCCTGGCATGGTGCACTGGAGCCATCCGATGTTCCTCGGCTATTTCGGCTGGACTGCCACCGCGCCGGGAATCCTCGGCGAAATCATCAGCGTGCCACTCAACGTCAACGCGATGACATGGCGCACTTGTCCGGCCGCGACCGAGCTCGAGACCGTCGTTATCGATTGGTTGCGGCAATGGCTCGGGTTGCCTGACGAGTTTGGCGGAGTGGTTTACGACACGGCGTCAGTGGGAATCATGCATGCGCTTGCTGTCGCGCGCGAAGAGGCCGCGCGTGAGGCAGACAATCCTGTCTGCCCTGCTGACGGGCTGGAGAACACGCAGGCAGGATTGCCTGCGTCACGTTCGGTGCGCAAATACGGGCTGATCGGCGCGGGCGCGCCACGTTTTCGTATTTACACATCCGATGAAGCGCACAGCGCGGCCGAAAAAGCGGCAATCACGCTCGGGATCGGCGAAGAAAATGTGCGTCGTGTTCCGACCGATCCGGATTTTCGTATGGATGTGAATGCGCTGCGCGAAACGATTGCGCGCGATGTTCGCCACAATTTCAAACCGCTTGCCGTCATAGCCACAGTCGGCACGACTTCGAGTGCAAGCGTCGATCCTGTTCCTGAGATCGCGAAGATTTGCCGGGAACAAAAAATGTGGCTGCACATCGACGGCGCGTACGGCGGAGCGTTTGCCATGGTTCCGGAATACAAATGGGCAAGCAAAGGCTGGGAGATGGCCGACTCAATCGTGATCAACCCGCACAAGACGCTTTTTGTGCCGCTCGATTTTAGCGTGCTTTACGTGCGCGACGCCGAGCGTTTGCGCCGTGTCTTCACCCTCGTGCCTGAAGTTCTGCGCGGCGACACCGTCGAAGGAGAGAAGAATTACATGGATTACGGCATCCAGCTCGGCCGCAGATTCCGCGCGCTCAAAGCGTGGGTGATCTGGCGCTCGTTAGGCCGCGAAGGAATCGTGGCGCGTCTGCGCGAGCAAATTCGCCTGGCAAACCTGCTCGCCAACTGGATCAAGAGCGACGATTGCTTCGAGCTGGCCGCGCCGGTCAGCATGGGCGTCGTTTGTTTTCGTTTTGTTGGACCTGTAGCCGGCATCGTTGATGCCGGGCCGGGGTCACCGACCCCGGCTACAGCGGACAGCATCGACGGATTGAACAGCGAGATCGTGGAGCGAATCAATGCTTCCGGGCGCGCTTATCTGACTCAAACGAAATTGCGCGGGCAAACCGTGATGCGCATTGGCCTCGGTAACGTGCTCACGACGGAAGAGCATCTGCGCAAGGCATGGGAATTGATCCGGGAGACAGCGGAGGGTTAAGCGTAGCACTCAAGGAGTGACGGCTTCCCAGCCGTCAAATCTGAAATCGACGGCTGCCCAAGCCGTCGCTCCTTGAAATTTGCGGCTGAGCTTCGCCGCCGCTACAATTTTCGTCGCTTATGATGAAGTTACTGCGCAGGCACAAAGACTGGCTGATGATTGTTATCGCCATTCTGGCTATCCCCTTCATCTTCTACTTCGTTAGGGCGCCAGATTATGGTGCGATGAAACGAGGCGAGGTTGGCCAGATTTATGGCCGCAAGCTGACCCAAGTCGAAATTGACGCAAATGCACGCCTTGGCGGCCTGGCGCAAGCTCTCGGAATGTCCGATTTTTGGGAGACATTATCGCTCCGACAACCAGGCAATGCGGGTTACGGAACATTTGCTGTTAATCTAATTGTCTTGCGGCATGAAGCGGATCGGCTCGGTCTTCGCCCCAGCGCTCCCGAGATTGCTGATGTTGTTCGCAAGTTGCCGGCTTTCCAGGGTGAAGCGGGCTTCGACATGAACAAGTTCAGCGGGTTTGTGCGGCTCGCCCTGGGACCGATGGGACTTGGCGAAGAACATATCGAGCAACTGGTGCGCGATGAGCTTTGCCTCAACGAAATCAAAAGACTCCTGGCCGCAGGCATCACAGTTTCCAAAGGCGAGCTCGACGAGAAGTTTCAGCGCGGCTACGGCAAATTCTACGTGACCGTCATTCGGTTTCGGTCGGCTGATTTCAGTAATGGCATCACCGTCAACGATGAGGATGTGCAGAAATATTATGACGCGCACAAGGCCGAGCTCAAAACCGACGAGAAGCGCAAGGTGCAGTTTGTGCAACTGGGCCTGACTGAGGAGCAGAAGAAGTCGACAGGCAAAGAACGCATCGATGCTTTGCAAAAGCTTTCCGATCGGGCGACGGATGTTACGCAGGCGCTGCTAGAGAAAGGCGCGGACTTCAAGCAGTCGGCTGAGAAATTTCAGTTGCCAGTGCACGAGACCGGTGAATTTACCGCCGCTGCGCCCGATCCGCAGTTGAAAGGCGATCCGCAGCTTAGCGCAGCAGCCTTTAAATTATCGGTGCAGGAACCGAACAGCGATCCTATCCAGGTGGCGGATGGATTTTACATTTTGCATCTCACGGGGGTCAGCGAGGCGCGTCCTCTCACACTCGAAGAAGCGAAGCCGAAAATCGTGGATGCGCTCAAGAAGTCACGATCTCGTGAGCTAATGTCGACCAAAGGCGCGGAGGCAGTGAATCAGCTTCGCGAGGCAACGAAATCTGGACAGTCACTGGAGGCAGCAATTCAAAAGGCAGGTGCAAAGCCTGAGAAAATCTCGCCGTTTTCGTTGATCGAAGAGGAGAAAACAAAACCCGAAGACAAGGAACCGAAGAGGGACGAACCGACCGATCTTACGGCCATTAAAGATGCCGTGGCATTCCTGAACGCCGGCGAGATCAGCGATTTTTCCCCGTCGGGTGAGAACGGGTTTGTTGCTGTTTTGGAAAAGCGGGAGCCATCTACAGATGCAAATGCTGCCGAGAAGAAGGCAGCGTTTGAAAAAAGACTTCTCGATAACAAGCAGCGCGTCGTTCTTTACGAATGGTTGCACGACCGGCAGGAGGCGGCCGGCCTGGAAACTAGCAAGGGATAATACGAATTGAGACGAGTAACTATGTGGGGAGCGCGGGCATTTTGCCCGCCGTTCGCGGCATTCTGCCGGGAACCTGCCACAGCACGTTGGTTACGAATGGCAACAACTTTACGTTCAATACGGCGCGAGGCCGTCCGGCAAAATGCCGGGCGGTGCGAGCAGAATGCTCGCGGTCCCCGATTCGTGTTAATGAGTGTTCATTAGTGGTTTTCTCTTTGAGACAAGGTGGAAACGGTTGATCAGATCTTTGACGATGCGAGTGGGCACCTCGCCGTCGGCGACTTGGAAAACGCAGCAGCAAAGTACCGGCGGTGTGTTGAAATCGCGCCCGACTTTTTCGATGGCTGGCATGCGCTCGGCATGGCGCTGATGAAACTCGGTCGCTTCAATGAAGCAATTGAAGCCGGCAAAAAAGCCGTCGCGCTGCGGCCCAATGATCAGATCGGCTGGACAAGCCTGTCGCTATTTTACAATCGCGCCGGCAACATCAAAGAAGCAGAAGCAGCGGGGGCTAAGGCGAAGATACTGAGCTGGGGCGGAAAGATCGCGAAGGAATAATTCTGAACCTTGGGGTAGTTTGAGAGATCCTCGACTTCGCTCGGGATGACAAAAAAGAGGGGTGGGAAAATCGCGCTGGGTCAAGAAAACGGCCTGGCGTTACCGCACCAGAATAATTCAGAAATTCATTGACAATCAGTAGTTTCAGAATTTACTGAAACTACATGAAACAGGAGAACCAGGCTGCAGCTGCTCTGCGCGAAGCCGGGGACGAATTTGTGAGTCAATGGGGCGTGATTGGCAACGCCTGGGGAATTAATCGCACCATGGCCCAGATTCACGCCCTCCTTATCACCGCCCCCGCCGCGTTGAGCACGGACGAAATCATGGAAGAACTCAAGATCAGCCGCGGCAATGCGCACAGTAATCTGCGCGACTTGGTTAGTTGGGGACTGGTCCGCAGTGTTGTCCGCAAAGGCGAACGAAAGGAATTCTTCGAAGCTGAAAAAGATGTTTGGAAGATGTTCTGTATCATCATTCGCGAACGCCGCAGACGCGAACTCCGTCCAGCGCTTGCTGTCTTAAAGGAATGCAGCGCGCGCACCAAAGATTTGCGCGGCGCGGACGCGGCCGCTTTTAACAAACAACTCAAATCACTGAGCGACTTTCTCCAGCTGGCCGACCGCATGATCACGAAGGTCTCGCAGTCAGAGCAAAGCAAAATGGTTCCCTGGGCCCTGAAGTTTTTGAAATGAAAAAGACCGCTTTCATCGAAACAACAAACCAAGAAAGGAAACTGCCATGACTCTCATCGTTTGGACTTATATCGTTTACATCGCGTTAAGCGTTCCGCTCACGGTCTGGGTAGCGCACACGCTTCATCAAAACGGCCGCGTGTTTCTAATTGATTCGTTCCACCACAACGAGCAATTGGCCGACTCGGTCAACCACCTCTTAGTTGTCGGTTTTTACCTCATTAACATCGGCTACGTGGCGCTCGCCTTAAAAGAGGGGATCGCGCCCGCTGATCTTCGTCAGGTGCTGGAGACAATCAGCCGGAAGATAGGCGTGGTCATGCTGGTCCTAGGCGCCATGCATTTCTTCAACATCTTCCTGTTTTCGAGAATGCGCCGGCGTGCTCTTTTGCAAAGAGTGCCGCCGCCGGTCCCGCCTCAGGCCCATGTTCCGGTAGCGACGCAATGAATCATCTTTACGTTTTGTTCGATGCACAGTGTGAATTGTGTGTTCGATGTCGTAACTGGCTGGCGAAACAGCCGACCTTTGTACCGCTGTCATTCATCGCATTGCAATCGACCAAAGCGGAACGGCGATTTCCGGGTATCGACGCGCTCAAACCAAGCGAACAACTGCTCGTAATTTCAAATGAGGGTTCGGTCTACCGCGGCGCGCATGCTTGGATCATGTGTCTGTGGGCGCTCCAAAATTATCGAGAGTATGCGCAGCGCCTTGCGCATCCGATATTGCTGCCGTTCGCACGGATTGTTTGCGAATTGCTCTCACGAAATCGGTTCTTTTTATCGCGCGCATTGTTCAAACAGGAAGCGCAAAGTGTCGCGCGACTTCTGGCTGCTCACTGTCGTCCGCCGCAGACCCTGTGTTCGAATTCCCGAGCGTCAGTATGAAGATCATCATCGCCGGTGGAACCGGTCAGGTCGGCGCAATTCTTTGCCGTGCATTTTCCGCCACCGGCGATGGAGTTCTAGTCCTTAGCCGAAAATCAGCGCCACATTCCTCGTTTCGCTCTGTGCAGTGGGACGGTAGATCATGGACCACTGGGCAGATGAACTCGAAGACGCCGCTGTTGTTATCAATCTCGCGCGACGAAGCGTAAATTGCCGCTACGGAAAACGAAATCGTCGCGAGATTCTGGAATCCAGAGTGAACTCGGTCCGCGCAATTCGTCTGGCTCTTGAGAAAACAAAGCATCCGCCGCCGGTTTGGTTGCAAGCGGCCACGGCAACGATCTACGCGCATCCATTCGATGCGCCTAACGATGAGCTCAGTGGTGTAGTCGGCGGAAATGAGCCCGATGCTCCGAGCACATGGCGCTTCAGCATTGACGTCGCGAAGGCATGGGGGGGCGCGGTGATTGAAGCCAATCCGTTGCCTAATACGCGCAATGTTATCATGCGCTCAGCGATGATCATGGGTCCGGATCAAGGCGGAATTTTCGCGACGCCACTCGGACTGGTCCGGCTTGGGCTTGGTGGTCGTGCCGGTAGCGGTTGTCAATTCGTTGCCTGGATTCATGAATACGACTTTATCCGGGCGGTCCGATTCTTGATCGACAACCAAGATTTGTCCGGTGCTTTCAATTTATGTTCGCCGGAGCCGTTACCCAATGCGCAATTCATGCGCGAATTGCGTCATGCATAGGGAACGGAGTTCGGTCTTCCCGCATCAAAGTGGATGCTCGAAGTCGGCGCCTTGTTTATGCGAACCGAGACAGAACTAATTTTGAAAAGCAGACGGGTTGTTCCAGGGCGCCTGCTCCAACGGGGTTCGAATTTCATTTTGCTAAGTGGCGAGATGCTGCCAATGAACTTTGCTCGCGATATCGGATCGCCTAGCCTTCCGTTATCGGCGCGCCCTCGCCACGCGAGCGAGCTGTGGTCGCGCCCTACCAAATATTCACGCGTTTATCCGCGGGGCGAACCATCGGCGAGCCGTCGGGAATGTTGAACGCTTTCTGAAATTCTGGCAAATCTGACAGCGGGCCGTTCACCCGAAATTGCGCCGGCGAATGTGGATCTGTTTTGACTCGAAGCTTTTGGTCTTCGTCGCGAATCTTCGACCGCCAGATCGCAGCAAACGACAGGAAAAATCTTTGTTCCGGCGTGAACCCGTCGATCTTTTTATTGCGCTCCTCAGGATGTTTGTCGAGCGCCTTTTGTAACGCAGCGTAGGCGAGTTTGACTCCGCCGATATCGGCGATGTTTTCGCCCTGTGTGAGTTCGCCGTTGACGTGCAAGCCCGGCAGCGGCTCGTATTCGTTGTATTGCTGCACGATCGCACCCGAGCGCTTTTTGAATTCCTCCGCGGATTTCGGCGTCCACCAGTCGCGCAAGTTGCCTCTGGCATCGAACTGCCGTCCCTGGTCATCGAAGCCGTGCGTCATTTCATGGCCGATTACGGCGCCAATCCCGCCGTAGTTCACCGCGTCGTCGGCATCGGGATAGAAGAACGGCGGCTGCAAAATGCCGGCCGGGAACACAATCTCGTTCATGTTCGGGTTGTAGTAGGCGTTGACTGTCGGCGGCGTCATTCCCCAGTCGGTGCGATCAACCGGCTTGCCAATCTTGTTTACGTCGCGATCGGCTTCAAATTTTTCGGCCCGCACCGCGTTCAACACAAATGGACCGCGGTCGATCTGCAGCAATGAATAGTCCAGCCACTTGTCGGGATAACCGATCTTCACCGTGAACGCGGCGAGTTTTTTCAGCGCTTCCTGCTTTGTCGCCTCGTCCATCCACTCAAGCGTCTTGATTCGATCCGCGAGCGCCTCCTTCAAATTGTTGACGAGCTCCAATGCGCGCGCCTTTGCCTCTGGTGGGAAATAAAACCCAACGTACAGTTTGCCGAGCGCTTCGCCGATCTCGCCATCCTCGGACAAGACCACCCGTTTCCAACGTGGCTTGATCTGCTGTGTCCCGCGCAGCACACGCTCTTTGAAGTCGAAATCTTCGTCTACGAAATCTTTCGAAAGATACGGCGCGGTCGCATCGACCAGGTGCCAGCGCAGGTACGCCTTCCAATCGTCGAGCGATGCCGATCTAAACAAGTCGTTGGCGGCTTTGAAAAATTCCGGCTGATGCACGTTGATCTCGCCCGGAGCCACCAGGTTGATCGTCTTGAAGTAATCACTCCAGTTCCAGTCTGGTGTCAGGTCCTGCAGCTGGCGCGTGCCCATCTTGTTGTAGTTTTTGATCGGGTCGCGTAGTTGCACGCGGGTGCGCGACGCTTCGGCTAGTTTGGTTTCCAACGCGAGGATCTTTTTCGCCTCGTCGGACGCTTTGTCTGCCGGCTCGCCTAACAACGTCAGCATTTTCGTCACGTGCGCGACGTACTTCTCGCGCGTCTCTTTCATTTCGGCGTCCTGCTTCGTGTAGTAATCGCGATCGGGCATCCCGAGACCACCCTGCACCGCTTGTGCGATATCGTGCGTACTATCCTTTGCGTCCTGGCCTGCGCCGAATTCGAAAAGCGTATTCACGCCGATAGTGTGCAGGTGCGCGATTTCCGCGAGCACATCCTGTCGATCTTTGATCATCTCGATTTTGTTGAACTCGTCTTGCAATGGCTTCGTGCGCATCGCATCGATCGTCTTTTCGTCCATTCCGCTAGCGTAATAGTCGCCAACTTTCTGCGTTTCCGGTGAGAGCTTCGGATCGACTGGGGTTTTCGATGCCTTCTCGGCAATAGTGTGAAGCGCGTCGTTGTTGCGCTCGATCAACTCATTGAAAGCGCCCCACCGGGAATACTCTGGTGGGATCTCGGTTCGCTTGATCCATGCGCCGTTGGCGTAACGGAAAAAATCGTCACCGGGCTTCACGGACGTATCCATGTTTTTCGGATCGATGGGCGGCGAATTTTGTGCGATCTGCGGCTGCGGCTCAGCGCGCAAGCCAAGCGCAGCGATAATCGAAATAATAATGATGGTGAATGACTTCATGGTTTAAGAAATAAAATGAGTGGCTCGGACTTGTTTAATCCGAATTAGACCTTGCAAGCGTAGTTCCGTTGAACCGGCAGCCGCAGCGAACCCAAATTGGGGAGTCCGCACACGTGAGCCAGACAATCCTGTCTGCCACTCTCGCAGCGCCCCTGCGCATTGAATCCCTCGCAGGAAGGATTGCCTGCGTCACGTGAGGCAGACAATCCTGTCCGCCACTCACTCTACAGTTGGTCGATTTGGTAGCCGCGCTTTTGCAGCAGTGCAATCACACTGCGCGGCCCGGAAAAATGAAGCGCCCCCGCGACAATCGCAGTCGGCTTGCCAGTTTTCAATTCGGCCTCGATCCGCGGAACCCATTTCACGTTGCGATCATCCACGAAACGAGCGGCAATGCTGGGTGCCTGGCTGCGCAGTCGCGAATCACCCGCCCAAAGCGCATTCGTATCGCCTTTGCGCCAGGCCTTGTACATCCTGCTGAATTCCTTCGCGCCGTCTCCAGGCTGAGTGAGTGCGTCCCGCAGCATAAATTCACCTTCGCGATCCGACAGTCCTCCAAGCACCGCCACATGCTCATCAACTGACTCAAGGCCTCCTATCTCTTTTCCTGCGATTTTCGCGTGGTCCACGAAATAATTATCCAAGCCGTGCGTGGCGGAACTCTTGCTGTAGCTGGCTGGCGCGGCGAGGTGCTGTGCAATCCACCATGGCTTATAGCGGAGGTTGCTGTCGAACCCTGCAACTTGCCCCCGTTTTCCGCGGTGAGGCTCGGGTTGGAAGGTAAAAATATTTTGGCGCAGCCAAGCCAGAAGCGCTGGGTCGATTTTCGAGCGGATGTCCTGTCCGGGCGGATATTTGGCGGCTGCTTCAAATTTCCTTTCGAATTCGGCGCCCCGAGTTGGGTCGAATTCGAAAACGAAGCGTGTGCTGTTTTTTAGCGCGACCTCGTAGGGGGAGGGGAGTGGATAATCCTTTTTGCTGAGCGCATGAATCGAGCCCACCAGATAAAATGGCGCTTCCGCATTTGTGACGCGCCAGACACAACATTTTGGAAATTTTTGAGCGGGAGAAACTGCGATTGCGGATAACGGCGTCAAACCCAGCAGGACTAATCCAATCCAGACACCGCGAACACGTCGAGCAGGCAAAAACATTTCCGGTTTCTAGCAAAAAAACGTGCCGAGTCAAACGAACTTTGAATACGCTCCTAAAATTTGTTGCGGCTGCAGTCGACACACACGCGCGTCCACGTCCACGTGATTTGAGATTGAAGCAATTTTTTGATATCCTAGCCCAGAGATGATCGGAACGGTGAGACGTTGTTTTAATATGGCATTACTCACCGCCGGGATCGCTTTCACGCAAACCGGATTTGCTGCCAGCGATTGGGAAGTCATTAAAGTAAGCGGGCATGATTACTTGTCCGTTGACAACATTTCGAAGTTTTATGGATTACCTGCCGGCGTCGCTGGTGCTGGCGATAAAATCCGTTTCGAGACCGTCAAGAATCCGCTGGAATTTGTGAGTGGCAGCCGGGAGGCAATGATCAACGGCGCGCGCAGTTGGTTGTGCTTCCCTGTGCTGGAGCAGGACGGAAAATATTTGGTCTCACGCACTGATGTGGCGAAAACAATCGAGCCGCTGGTGCGTCCCCATCGCGTTTCGAACGTGGGCAAGCTTGAGACGGTCGTTCTGGATCCTGGACATGGCGGGCACGACAAAGGACAGGTGAACCGTTTAGGGTACGAAAAAGATTTTGCGCTCGACGTCGCTCGAAAGCTCCGCCCGCTTTTGCAGGCGAAAGGGCTGCGCGTCATCATGACTCGCGAAGGCGATTATTTCGTGCCGTTGGAAGTGCGCGCACAAATCGCCAACGCTGCGCGCAATTCCATTTTCGTCAGCATTCACTTCAATGGAACGAATGACGACCCGAACGCCACCGGGTTCGAAATTTTTTCGTTCACGCCGCGCGGAGCGCCATCCACATCGGACAGCGCGGTTCGTTCGAGTTCTTTCAACATGCAACCGGGCAGTCAGGTCGATGCGCATAGCATGGCGCTTTCGGCTTGTATTTATCATTCGCTCCTCGGACACATCCCCGAGTACGACCGTGGCATCAAGCGCGCGCGGTTCGCTGTTCTGCGTCTGACGAAAGTGCCGGCTGTGCTGATCGAAGGCGGCTTTTTGACAGAGCGCGGCGAAAGCAAATTGATCGCGAACAAAGACTGGCGTGGCAAGCTCGCTGCGGCGATCGGCGTCGGGATTGAAAGCTACCGGTCGCTGGGAGTCAAGAAGCAACCGCCAATGCTCGTCGCAGATTATCGGAAGCAAACCAAGTTGGCGCCCGTTGAACCCGTTGTACCGGAAGGACAGCTCAAGGAAGCAGATTCAAGTTTGATGAACTTAGTCGGCAAATCCAAATTTGTTTCGCCGCAGCAGACTTCAACTCCTTCACAAAGAGTGTCGCTCGAATCCGATGTGATCGTTCCGTGACCTTTCTGTAGCGGCAGGAGTGCCTGGCACGCCGAAGCTTTAGCGAAGGCGGGGTCGCCTGCGAGCCGTACTCCGCAGCCGGCACGGCTGCCGCCACGGTTAATTGACTTCACTCGGGTGCGTCTTATTCTGAGCGAGAAAGAAAGTGCGGGGGAGCCGCGTGGCTGAGAGTGCTCCAAATTGTTTCGGAGCAGACCCCTTGAACCTGATGCGGGTAATGCCGCCGAAGGGAGGTCCGGAGACGGACTGGCAACTCAGCCATGCGTGATTCCGCGCATGGCCTTTTTGTTTGGGACAGAATTAACAGAATGGACAAGATGAATGGAGCGAGCGGTGCGAGCGACATAGAAGGTAAAGCCGAGACGGGAAGCGGCGAGAGAGGCGGGAGCCGAGCGAGTTTCAATTCGCGCAAGATTTATGTCGCCGGCAAGTTGCATTCTGACGTTCGGGTTCCGTTCCGCGAAATCTCGCTCGCGCCGACGAAGTCGATGAACGGTCAGATGGAGGGAAGCGCGGGAGCCTCGCCCGTAATTCTTCACAACGAGCCGGTGCGCGTTTACGACACGAGCGGACCTTGGGGTGACGCCGCTTTTCACGGCGATGTTACGCAAGGACTTCCGCCGTTGCGCGCGAAATGGATCCGCGAGCGCGGAGATGTGGAAGAAATCGAAGGGCGAAAAGCTCAACCGATTGATGACGGTTTTCTCTCTGAAGTTCACGCGCGTTCCGCGCAGCGGAAACGCCGAACGCCCAACGCCCAACGCCCAACGCCCAATGGAGAGGTAGGGCGCGACCGCCGGGCGCGCCGTCCGCTTCGCGCGAAAGCACATTCCGTCACGCAACTCTGGTACGCGCGGCAGGGCATCATCACGCCCGAGATGGAATTCATCGCGATCCGAGAAAACATGGGGAGCGCGGGCGCCTCGCCCGCACCGTTCGGCGCCTTGCCGAACGGCTCTGTGGCAACGAACGATCTCCGCCATCAACATCGCGGCGAATCATTCGGCGCGAACATGCCGCGCGAGATCACTCCCGAATTCGTGCGGGCCGAGGTCGCTCGCGGTCGCGCGATCATCCCCGCGAACATCAATCATCCTGAATCCGAGCCGATGATTATCGGCCGCAATTTTCTGGTAAAGATCAACGCCAACATCGGCAACAGCGCTGTCGCGTCGTCGATCGAGGAAGAAGTGGAGAAAATGCGCTGGGCAACGAAATGGGGCGCAGATACGGTGATGGACCTCAGCACTGGCAAAAACATTCATGCCACCCGCGAATGGATCATTCGCAACTCGCCGGCTCCCATCGGCACGGTGCCGATTTATCAGGCGCTGGAAAAGATCGGTGGCCGCGCCGAAGAACTGACATGGGAAATTTATCGAGATACGCTAATCGAACAGGCTGAGCAAGGTGTGGACTATTTTACGGTCCACGCGGGAGTGCTTCTGCGCTACATCCCACTCACCGCGCACCGCGCAACCGGCATCGTCTCACGCGGCGGCTCGATCATGGCCAAATGGTGTCTCGCGCATCATCAGGAAAGTTTCCTTTACACTCATTGGGACGATATCTGCGAGATCATGGCCGCGTACGATGTCAGCTTTTCCATCGGTGACGGTCTGAGGCCAGGCAGTATCGCCGACGCAAATGATGAGGCGCAGTTTGCTGAGTTATATACGCAAGGCGAGCTGACCCAGCGCGCATGGGCGCATCACGTGCAGGTGATGAACGAAGGCCCCGGCCACATTCCCATGCACATGATCAAGGAGAACATGGAGAAACAACTCGAGTGGTGTGACGAAGCGCCGTTCTACACTCTCGGTCCGCTCACCACCGACATCGCGCCCGGGTACGATCACATCACCAGCGCAATCGGCGCGGCGATGATCGGCTGGTATGGCACGGCCATGCTTTGCTACGTCACGCCCAAAGAACATCTCGGTTTACCGAACAAAAAAGACGTGAAAGACGGCGTTATCGCTTACAAGATCGCGGCTCATGCCGCCGATTTAGGCAAAGGCCATCCCGGCGCGCAATATCGCGACAACGCCATCAGCAAAGCGCGTTTCGAATTTCGCTGGGAAGATCAATTCAATCTCTCGCTCGATCCCGAGACCGCGCGCGAATTTCACGACGAAACTCTTCCACAAGAAGGCGCAAAGACAGCACACTTTTGCTCGATGTGTGGTCCTCATTTTTGTTCAATGCGAATAACTGAGGATGTTCGCAGGTACGCGGCAGAGCAGGGGATCAGCACAAACGAAGCGCTCGAAAAGGGACTGAAGGAAAAGTCAGCAGAGTTTGTCGAAAAAGGCGCGGAGCTCTACGCGAAAACCTAGTGCTGTAGCCGTCGACGAAAGGCGTTGTCGATACGTATTGGAGGTGCAGGATGTAGCGTTACGCCCTACAGCTCACCAATGAATCCTTCAAGCATCAAAACATCTATCAATACCCATCTCCGCGTCTCTAAAATTCCAAAGGCAGTGGTCAAACCTGTAGTCGGCGAAATCGTTGTCGTTCCCTTTCCGCGAACCGGCGGAAAGCGTCGGCCAGCTCTGGTGATTGCCGATCTTCCGGGCGCGGATTTGATTCTGTGCTAGATCACGAGCCGCGCGCACTGGGATGCTTTCGCCGTCCCTCTGGACAGCAGCGATTGTGAACGCGGCGAAATCGGTCAGCCCTGCTTCATTCGTCCGCAACGCCTTTTCACCGTTGAACACCACATCATTCTTCACTCAGTTGGAAAGGTGACGGCCGCAAAATTCGACGAGGTATTTAAGAAAGCTCGCGCGCTTTTCGTCGATTAATTTTCAACCGCAGAGATCGCAGAGGTCACGAAGTCCGAAGCAGAGATCTACGCGAAAGCGTAGTGCTGTCGCGTCCGCTGTCTCAGCGGAAAGTTCTGGGGAACGCTTCGCGGCGGCCTGGCGACTCCGAAACGTTTCGCGAGTCGCGAACTTTTCCGCTAAGATCGACGGCGAATGCCCGACGAGCCCTCCGCAATACCGCTTGCTGATGTGCTTCGCGCAGCGAATCAACTCGTTTCCGCCGGTTTGATTGAGGATTATGCGCTCGCCGGCGCGCTCGCCGCGATCTACTACACTGAACCGTTTACGACTTACGACGCCGATATCGTCTTCGTTGCGAAGGACAAGACTCGCAGCGCCGGAATTCCCGCGATCTATTCGCATTTGCAATCGAAAGGCTGGCGCGTTGAACGCGAACATCTGCTGGTCAAAGATTTCCCGGTTCAATTTCTGGCCGCGTCCGGATTAACCGAGGAAGCTGTGCGCCAAGCAAAACCAATCAAATATGAAGGCGTCCCTGCAAAAGTGTTTCGACCGGAGTACATCATCGCCGTCGCCGCCAGCGTCGGGCGACACAAAGACCTGGCCCGGATTGAGCAACTGCTCGAGCAAGCTAAGATGGACAAGGCGTCGCTGGACGACATTCTGCACCGTTATAACTTAAAGCTGCCGAAAAAATGAAATCGGAGTTCCGCCGCGAACTGGCACGACAATCCTTCGAGGAAAAAATCCGCAAGGTCGGCGAGCTAATTCGGCTCTCGGGTAAGATGAAACGTCAGCGACTGCGGGGCTCGTTGAAGGGCACCACGGCGATGGACGTGTTCATGTCCGAGCGCAAGCGCGAAGGGGAGCTGTGATACAAAAGCGTTCGGCGAGAAAGCTTGGGAAGTTTACGCGAAGGCCTGATTCAGTTAAGATAGTCTCGTGACACGCGAAGAACTTCTCCAGCGAATCTGGATCGATCCGCAACGGTGCTTTGGTAAACCGTGTATTCGCGGCCATTGCATTTGGGTATCGTTGATTCTGGATTTACTTGCGTCGGGCTCCACCGTTGCTGAAATCTTAAAAGACTACCCCGGCTCACCGAAGGGGATGTCCAGGCCTGTATCGCGTACGGAGCGGAGATGGCGCGCGAACGTTATGTCGATGTACCGCTGGAGCACCCGGTGTGAAATTTAAGCTCGACGAAATCTCCGCCGACGTGGCCGGAGATTCTTGCTACGGCCGGACATGATGTTTCGACCGTTGCAGACCAGCGCATCGAAGCCATCGCAGATTCGGAACTAATCGACTTTGAACCTGGCCGATGGGCACCAGCGTTACGCTTTTGATGACGATCTCGCAGACTTCGAGAGCAACGTGAAAATCGACACCCTCCATATCGGCATGAAGGTGCGCCATCCGCAATACGGCGTCGGGACGGTGAAATCGCTGACCGAGCAAACCGCGGAGATCGTGTTTGACGAGGCGCCGCGGACAATTGCGCCGGCCTCCAGCGATCTCCAACCGGCGGAAGCGACCGCTACTTTGAGCGAGCTACAGTTGCCGCTTGCGAATCTGATCCGCGATACTGCTCACGCTATGGTCGAAGCGCTCGGGCTGGAACAAAAGGACGTGCTTGTAGAAGGTCTGGCGACTCGATGGCAGCGCGGGACGCTGGTCATGCAGCCTGCGGACAGTTCGCTTCAGCCGAAAGAAGTCCCGCTCGAGACATTCTTCCACAAAATCGTCATGATTCGGAATAATCTGCGAGTTCTCGAGCAGAAGGTGAACGCGAGCGACAAACTGAGCGATGCGGACAAGTTCGACCTGCAACAGTATATCACGCGCTGTTACGGATCGCTGACCACGTTCAACATCCTCTTCAAAAACAAGGACGACCAGTTCCGAACCAGCGCCGTGGACAGGCCGACCGGTTGAGGAACCGCACTCAGCACTCAGCCACCTTCGAGGCGAAATTCGCCACGCGGTCGATCTTGCCAATCTGTCAGATCAGTAATACCGTATCAATGATGAAGACGATATCACTGAAATTACCCGCGCCGTTGGCGAACTGGCTGGCCAAGCGCGCCAACGAGCTTGGACGTTCACGCTCCGATCTGGTCCGGCAGGCGCTTGAGGAGCAGCGTCAGAACAAGAACAGCAAGAGCGAAAAGTCTTGTGCCGAGTTGATGGCGGAGTTTGGCGGGTTCTTTCGCGGCCCGCGCGATTTGTCCACTAACCCGAAATACATGCGCGATTTCGGGGAGTGAGACAGACTTTGATCGATAGCGGCCCGTTGGTCGCTTTTTATTCCACGCGTGACCAGCATCATGCCTGGGCCTTTGCGCAATTAGACGCGCTGCGGCCTCCGTTGTTGACGTGTGAACCGGTTTTGACCGAAGCCTGTTTTCTGCTTCAGCGCGGAGCTGGCCGCCCGGCTACGATCATGCGAGCTGTCCGGGAAGGGGTGATCCAAATTGCTTTTGATATCGAGACGGAAGCCGCGTCGTTGGAAGTTTTGATGGAACGCTACTCCGATGTGCCGATGTCATTAGCGGACGCCTGCTTGGTGAGACTGAGTGAACTTCATTCCGATTGCCGCGTCCTCACTCTCGATTCTCATTTCACCCGTTATCGGAGGCACGGCCGCCAGGTGATTCCGTTGCTCATGCCATGAAATGCTTCAGCCGAAAGAAGTTTACCCGCCGTGGCGGGCTCGAGAGACGGAGTCCAAACCGAAACACGGATGCAACGTCACGTTGCTTCTGCGTTCTCTCCGCGTCCTCGCGGTGAAAACCTCACAAATCAGAAATCTAAGCAACTTCTCAGGGAAATTCGCGCTGCGTTCACGTTGCAGAATGCGCCGCTGACGCCATCGCAACGTCCTGCCCGCCTTAGTCGGATCCCAGCCTTTAGGATTCGGCAGGACCGCTGCCAGCATGGCCGACTGCTCTCGCGTTAGGCCGCGCGCGCTGACGCCGAAATAATGCTGCGAGGCTGCTTCGACCCCGTAGATCCCGCGTCCCATCTCGATCACGTTTGCATACAGCTCCAAGATGCGCCGCTTCGGCAACAGCGCCTCCATCCAGATCGTGTAGTACGATTCCAGTCCTTTCCTGATCCAGGAGCGGCCCTGCCAGAGGAATATCGACCGGGCGCATTGGTTCGTGATCGTGGAAGCTCCACGAACCGGTTTCCCTTTCCGCTCCGCTTCTTTCACCGCGAGGTCCATCTCCTTCCAGTCAAAGCCCTCGTGCTGAAAGAATCGCTGATCTTCCGAAATCCATAGGTGCTCCAGGAACATCTCAGGAATTTTCGTCAGATCGATCCAGCGGTAGCGGAGCGGGGGCTTCGGAGCTTTCGAGAACATCGCGCCGACCTGTTCGATCAACATCGGCAGGGTCAACGGAGGATTGATAAATCGCACTACCACCACCTGCATCGCCGGGATGAGGAGCAAAACCACCAGCAACAGCAGAATCCATTTTTTCCCTCGACCGCGTGAGGCGAAGCCTTTTACGCGGTTTACGCGGCGTTTCTTGGCTTTCGGCTTGGGCATCCTCGCCAAGAGACTGCGGTGGCGACCAGAGCGCAACCCGTAGAAGTGACGGAAGAGCTCGTAGGTGCCGTCGACGAGGTGAACGATCACAGCCCGTGAGGATAAAACGATGAAACCGCGTGAGGCGAAGCCTTTTACGCGGATTCGAGTTGTGCGAGTGCAGCGAATCCGTCACCATCGTCAGGCTTACCGCTGACCCCAATATGGGAAAGACGCCTGATGCTCCCCAGTTTTCCGCTGATCAGCCGCTTACCGATCAGCAGAGGACAAACTAAATCACGATCGTTTCAGCGCCGAAATCGCGCAGGCGCTAGCCAATTGGTCAGGCCGCGACAGCCTTGTTGTAAGCTTAACTGGCGAGTGGGGTACAGGTAAGTCCACGATTAAGAACTTCATCATCTATCATCTCAAAAACAGGGCGAACATCCTCGAATTCAATCCCTGGCAATGGAGCGGTCAGGACAAGCTTCTTGAGGCGTTTCTATGGCAGCTCGGCGCGGAATTCGGTAAGGAGGACATTGCGAGAAAGACAGAGAAACTCTCGTCAAAATGGAAAGCATACGCCTCGATCTTGAAGGTCGGCGGTGTAATCTCGGCGCCAGCGCAAGCAGTAGTCGCCAGTGTCTTTTCGTTGTCGGCGATCGGCCTTTTACTCTCAGCGGTGCTCAAAGCACCGGTCGCAGTCATTGTTGTTCTCGTTTTTCTTGTTTTGGTTTCATCGCTGTCATTTCTCTCGAAAATCACTGATCAAATTGCAATTGCGTTATCGGATTGGGCGACTTTCAAGAGAAAGCCATTGGAGGAGCTCCGATCGGATATCGAGATCGAACTCAGGAAGCTCCAGAAACCTGTTGTAATATTCGTCGACGATATTGACCGCCTTACCGACACCGAGATCAAACTGCTTGTGCAACTGGTCAAAGCGAATGCTCAATTTCCAAACCTCGTCTTTTTTCTTTTGTTTCAGAAGAACATTGTCACGCGAGCCTTGGCGAAAGTTACATCGGACGACGGCGGGAAATACCTGAGCAAAATCGTGCAAGTTGAATTTGCGGTCCCTGCGGCGTCGGAAAAACAACTCCGAGAAATGCTCACTCAAGAACTGGACAAGATTCTTACGCGCGATGGCGTGAGGATCCGCTGGGAAGAGCGCAGATGGCCGCTACTCTTCCTCGAAACTTTATGGCCGTATTTCACCAATGTGCGTGACATCAAGCGATTTCTAGGAGTGTTCGAATTTTATTTCGCGATGCACCTTAATCACGGCGTGCTCGAGGTTAATCCTATTGATCTATTCGCCGTCGAAATCCTCCGGATGTTCGATCATGATTCATTTCTCGCAGTATCCAAATCGTTCCTTCACGGCCGCGAGTGGGAGCGACGCAGTCTTCTTGGACAGGAGAAGATCCTGGAGCGGTTCCAAGCTAATATCGACGCGATCGTCGCTGCATCAGCTGGCGATGAACAGACCAAACCAAGGTTAAAACGCTTGCTACAAGCGTTGTTCCCACAAGCAACTGGCGATCGCTCCGAAAATGAATGGAAGCGTGATCTGCGAATTTGCGACCAGATGTCGTTCGACAAGTACTTCGAGGTGAGCACCGATCCAGTGAAGCCGACCGCTTACGATGTTAGTCGGTTCATCGAGGTCTGCGGTAATCGAGAGGCGCTGGTGAAATTGCTGCGTGAGACAATCGCGAGCAATACTATCGAGGATTTTCTGGATTTCATTTTCGTAACGAAAGAAGAAATCCCGATCGACAACATGCAAACAGTATCCGCTGCGCTGTTCGACATCGGTGACGAATTACCAGACCCTAAGCCGTCATTCGTTTCCGTTGGATTGGATATGCAGTGTAATCGCATCATTTTCCATCGATTGAAAAGCGAAGACCAGAAAAGAACTACCGAGATACTATGGAAAGCCTTCAACGAGACTTCAGGGTTCATTTTGCCAATTCACAAACTCGCCCTTGAAGATAAAGCCGCAAGACAACGCGGCGAAAAAACCGACTTTGTGATCTTGGAAGAGCGAGTCGACGATTTCGTCAATCTGACACTCGGTCGAATACAAGATAGGGCCAACGATTTCAGCCTTCTCGACCACAAGGACTGCGATTATGTCCTATTTCGTTGGAAAGACTGGTCGGAATCTAACGAGGTCAACGAATGGATTGCCCGAGTAATCACAGACCCGAGCCGGGCATTGAAGCTGTTGCAGCACCTTGTTTGGATCAGCACCATCAATGGTGTTAAAAAGGTCCCGTTCTTGAATGGAGAGTCGGTCGAAAAATTGGTCGATCTCTCAACATTGCGTGACGCTGTTATAGCTGTCCCAGCTGAAAAACGGAGCGAGAGCGACCAAGCCAATGTTGCGCTGTTAGAAAAGGCCATCGCTCGAAAATCAGAAGGCAAACCATATTCAGATATACGTGCCGATTCGCTCGACTTTTGAGTGCAACCTGAAATGAGTGACTATTACGGTCGTCTGGCCAATTGCACGCTTCATGGGATCGAATTCACGGCTGTCAAAAAGCCGAACGGCGAATTATGGAAGGTTAGAAATCTTATCCGACTCAAGGTTGGCGGATTTGAAATTGAGCTTTATCAGAATCCAAATCTGCCTGCTAATCTTGGGGCCTTGCGCGGCGAGCGGGTCGATACAACTGAGCTTTTTGTTCGCGAGGGAGGAGAAAAAAGGGGTCGGTCCTTACTATTAACACAGAAACCATTGACTGGCCTACCCGGCAAATGTCAAAGGTGAGGACTGCCCCGGCTGATCATAACCGTGGCAATAAGCGTCATCGTTTGCTGCCTGGTAGAGTTCGACTTGATCAGCCCTCTACGCGCGGTACAACCTCTTCCATTGTGTAATGAACGAACTGTCGTCCGAGTTCAGTTAGTTCATATGGCTCTTCGGTATCGAAGGCTGACTTCAATACGCCGGAAGCTCGCGTTCCGCGCTGAGGTTTCCTCGCTACGAACTCGCCGGAATATGTTGTTTCGCGGTGCTGGCGAATTACGCCGCCCATGCTGAGATCGCGAATCAGCATGCGGAACAGATCCGCCTCGGCAGAGTCCTCTCGCGGAAAGACTCCGTGGATGGTTTTCCAAATAGTGTGCCGAGTAATTCCGGGCTTTCGATAAACTTCACGAATCACAGCGAAGTGAATTTCATGGTACATTTCTATCCAATCGAGGAACAATCTGATCACGTCATCACTCGTCAGACGCGAGGCACCCGAATTTGTGAGAAGATTGGCGATCAGACGTTTCTTCTCGGAAGTTGATGCTTCGTCCCATTTTCGAAATCCCGATCGGATCAGGTCTAGATATTCATCGCTCTCCAAGCGTTGTTTCACTTCCTCGCCAAATGAATCAAGACGCTGCAGCATCGCGGAAAGAGTATCCGCCAGCTCTTTGATCTTCTTGGCGTGCTCTTCTAGCCATTGGCGCTGTAGATTATCCGTTCCGCTTTGAGCATCATCTTCTTTGATGCTCGCGATGGCGGCCATAAAACCGCCGACCCACGGAATACTTCCCAGCGCGGCGAGCGCTAACTTACGTAAGATTCTTTGCTGGCGGCTGGGCTCGAGCTTAGAGAGTTCCTGACTGAATTCAGCCGACAGAAAATTTGTTGGGTCATCTGGCATTGAGGGGATGAGATTCAGTCAAAAACAAAACGCATTCACGAGATTGTGCGACTAACAATCTAAAAAACTTTCAATACCTAATCCCGCGGGTCGAAACGCGGGTCGAAATCGGGGTCAGAGCTTACTATCGACACTAGACGGTTTGATTTTCAAAAAAGTGCAAGCTGTGCCTCGTATTCGCGCAGTATAGATTGTGAGCTCTGACCCCGACGGCCCGACGTGAATCTGACCTCCCAGGAGCCGATATCGGAATGCCATCGGCTTCCAATGCGAATGAACCGGCGAATGGCCCGCGGCGAGGGAAGCTATCTCTACAACACCGCGGGTCGTCGGTACCTGGATTGCTCCGCCGGCGCGGCCGCGTTCAGCATCGGCCACGACAACCCCGAAGTGAACGCGGCGATCGCGAGTCAGCTCGCGCAGGTCGGGGACTACTTGGGCGGTCGCGCCGCTCGCCGATTCGCGGGCACAACTCTTCGGTGTCTCGTCACGG